>NZ_JBXVPZ010000008.1:0-66595 GCF_057961495.1 Streptomyces sp. P5F9
CACACACCCCGACCGGCCCGACGCCCCCAACCTGGACATGTCGATCACGGTCGGCTGGAACACCGCCGTACGGGCGGGCCTGAGTCGCGTGGACATGGACGCATGGGCTCTGCGCTCCCACCAGAACGCCATTCGCGCGATCGACGAAGGTCGTTTCGACGCCGAGCTGGTGCCCATCGACACACCGCACGGCCTGTTTTCGGTCGACGAGCACCCCCGCCGCACCACGAGCCTGGAGAAGCTCGCCTCGCTCAAGCCGCTCCACCCGGAGATAGAGGGCTTCTCCATCACGGCGGGCAACGCGGGGGGCGCCAACGACGGTGCCGCCGCCCTGGTGGTGGCCAGCGACCGGCTGGGCCTGGCCGCCCTCGCCGTCGTCCGGTCGTGGGCGTCGGTCGGCGCCGACCCCGCCGAGACTGGCCTCACCCCGGTGAAGGTGATACCCAAAGCCCTTGCCCGCGCCGGACTTTCGACCGCCGACGTCGATCTCTTCGAGATCAACGAGGCCTTCGCCGCCGTGCCCGTCGCCGCGGTGAAGCTGCTCGGCCTCGACCCCGACCGTGTGAACGTCAACGGCAGCGGCTGCTCCCTCGGCCACCCGGTCGCCGCCACCGGCGCCCGGATGCTGGTCACGCTCGTGCACGAACTGCGGCGCCGGGGCGGCGGCATCGGCGTCGCCGCGATGTGCGCGGGCGGCGGCATGGGCTCGGCCACGGTCATCGAGGTACTCGCGCCGTAGTCCGTCAGCAGTCGGTTCCAGTGGTGGAGAACGTCGACGAGGTGAAGGGAAACAACATGGAGGGCTTGAAGGAGAAGGTCGTTCTCGTCGCCGGCGCGGCCACCGGGCTCGGGGCCGCCTCCGCCCGACGGCTCGCGGACGAGGGTGCCAGGGTCGTCGTCGGCGATCTCGACCTGGACGGAGCCCGGCGGACCGCCACGGCCATCGGCGACGCCGGTGGCCAGGCGGTCGCGGTGGGCTTCGACATGGCCGACGAGGCCTCGGTCGCCGAACTCGTACGGACCACCGTGCGGACGTACGGCGGCTTGGACGCTGTGCACATCAACGCGGGCGACATGAGCGCCGTCTCCCGGGACACCGACGTCGTCGACATGGATCTCGCGGTGTGGGACCGGACGTTCGCCGTCAATATGCGGGGCCACATGCTCGTCACCCGGTACGCCGTTCCCGAACTCCTGGCCCGGGGCGGCGGCGCGATCGTCTACACCTCGTCCATCGCGGCCTTCACCGGCGAGGCCGCGCGTCCCGCGTACTCGGCGACCAAGGCGGGCATCAACGCCCTCGCCCGCCATGTCGCCTCCCGCTGGGGCCGCGAGGGCATCCGCGCCAACGCGGTCGCACCGGGACTAATCCTGACGCAGGCCATCCAAGAAGGCGCGGCGGCCGACCTGTTGGAGGCGCTGCTCGCCCGCACCCGCAGCACCCGCCACGGCCATGCCGACGACGTCGCCGGCATGGTGGCCCACCTCATGTCCGCCGACGGAGCCTGGATCAACGGCCAGGTCATCAACGTCGACGGCGGCACCGTCATGCGCTGAACGCGCTGCGGGGACGGCCCGTCATGCGCCAAGTACCGCGCGGAGACGGGCCGTTGTGCGCCGAATACCCTCGCGGACACGGCCCGTCACGCGATCGTACGGAAGCGCAGCAGTGCCTCCTGTGCGAACGACGCGACCAGGGACCCCTGCGCGGTGAGCACATCGCCGCGGCCGTAGCAGCGGCCGTGGGCGAGAAGCGGGCTCTGGTGGCGCAGCAGAATCCAGTCGTCCGTGGTGAAAGGGCGGTGGAACCACACCGTGTGCGCGGTGACGGCGGACGAGAACGCCGTTCCCGAATCGTGCTGGGTGACCCCTTCGAGCGGCCGAAGCGCCGTACCGATCAGACTCAGATCGCTCGCGTACGCCGCCAACGCCGGGGCCAGCTCCGGCGCGACAGTCGGTGTGCGCATCCACAGGTCGTACTCGGGCGGCTCCGACTTCGGCGAGTCCACGTCGACGGTGGCCCGGGTGTCCCAGGGAAGCAGCGAGAGATCCACCTCGTGCTCGGCCCCCGGCACCGGGGGCATGGGGAACGCGATCTGCCGGTCGGGACCGTCCTCGTGGGAGTGCAGCGATACGGCGGCTACGGCCGCGACGCCCTGCGTCTGCCGCGCCACGACCGTCAACGTGGCGAAGGAGCCCCCCTCATGATGACGCGTCACTTCGTACCGCACCGGCTCCTGCGGCCGTCCCGCCCGCGCGAACTGCACATGAAGGCTCTTGACCGCCTTGTCGGGACAGGCCAGTTGGGCGGCCAGGACGCTCTGGGCGATCAGCTGCCCGCCGAAGACGCGGTGGTAGCCGAGGTGCTGGTTGCGGCCCTCGAACACGGAGCCGGGCCGGGTGCCGAGGTCAAGGCAGGCGAGCAGGTCGCTCCACAGATCGGTCACTGATGTCACTCCTCGGTCGATCACAGGTGGACGAGCCGTGGCGCGGACCCGCCGGCCCGCAGCAGTGCCCCCGCCTCGCGCGTCAACTCCCGCGCGCTGCCCAGCAGTCCGTCCAGCACCACGGCCCGTCGGACATGCCGGTGCAGATCGTGCTCGGCGGTGAAACCGATCCCGCCGAGTACCTGCTGGCAGTGCCGGGCCGCCGTCAACGCGGCCTTCCCGGCCGCAGCCTTGGCCAGCAGCGCGCCCAACTCGTCGTTGGCGGCCACCAGGGTCGCCTCGGCGCCGTCCAGCGCCACGAGGGTCTCGGCGAGCCGGTGCCGTACCGCCTGGAAAGAAGCCAACGGACGGCCGAACTGCGCGCGGTCCACGGCGTGTTGGCGGGCCAGCGTGAGCATGGCGCGGCCGGTCCCGAGCAGCCACCAGCCGAGCGCGACACGGCCGGCCGCGAGGGGGGCAGAAGCTCCAACCGGCACGGTGTGCAGGGGGAGTTCGGCGTCCAGGGCCGTCCCGGCAGACGCGTCGTCACGCTCCCAGACGGCCCAGGTGCCGCCCGTGAACGGCAGCGGCAGCGTGCCGCCGACCGGACGGCCCGCCGCCTTGAGCAGGACGTCGTTCAGGAGCGGCGCGTGGGCGCCGGTCTCGCCCAGCAGGCGGAAAGTGAGCGGTACGGCCATGTCCGGTTGCTCCGCGAGGAGTTCGGCCCAGCCGAGGTCGGTCAGGGCGGCGTCCAGCGCCTGTCCCGAGGCCGCCGTCATCGTCTTGCGGAGTGTCTCGGCGAGCAGATGCTCTTCGGCGGCGTCCACGGCTACTCCCTCCCGAGGTCGAGCAGTCGGCGCGCGATGATATTCCGCTGGATCTCGGCCGTACCGCCGTAGATCGTCGCCGCCTTCGCGTACAGGTACTCCGAGCGCCACGGCGTGTCCGTCAACTCCAGTACGCCGGGCAGCAGATCACGCACGGTCTCGAAGAGCTGTTGTTCGGCCGTGGCCAGCAGCACCTTGTCGACCGACGTCTCCGCGCCCAGGCGCCCACCCGCGGCCAGGCGGCGCTGGGTGGCGTGGGAGCGGCAGCGGACGGTGTGCAACGCCAGGTAGGCGGCGCCGAGTTCTGCGTCGTCCGGGATGCTCGTCTCGGCCAGCAGGCGGTCAAGTCGCGTGTAGAGATGGGCGATCCGGTGCCAGAAGCAGGTGGAGCGCTCGTGCGGGAGCAGGTCCATCGCCAGGCGCCAGCCGTCGCCGGGGCGGCCGAGCATCCGGTCGGCGGGCACCGCCACATCGTCGAAGAACACCTCGGCGAACTCGTCCACGCCGTGCATCGTGCGCAGCGGCCGGACGGTGATGCCGGGGGTGTCCATGTCGACGAAGAACGCGGTGATCCCGTTGTGGCCCGGCGCGGTGCGGGTCAACAGGACGCAGCGGGCGGCGAATTGGGCGAGGCTCGTCCACACCTTCTGGCCGCTGATCTCCCAGTGGTCGCCGCGCGGAACCGCCCGCGTGGTGAGGGAGGCGAGGTCGCTGCCGGAGCCGGGTTCGGAGAAGCCCTGGCACCACTGCTCGCGCCCGCTCAGCAGCCGCGGGACCATCTCGGCGGCCAGCGCGGGAGGGGCGTACGAGATCATCGTCGGGGCGAGGACCTCGATCATCGAGTAGATGCCCGGCTCGGCCAACTCCCGTGTGGCGACCTCCTCGCCGAGCACGGCCCTCAGTACTGCGGGCCCGCCGAGCCCCCTCACCTCGGCGGGCCAGCCGTACCGCATCCAGTCCGCGTCGTACAACGCCCGGCGGACCCGGGCCAGTTGAGCGACCTGGGCGTCCAGGGGGTGGTCGGGGCCGGGGGACAGGTCGTGCTCGTCCAGCCAGGCGCGCAGGCCCGAGCGGAAGTCGGCGACGTCCATGTTCCCGGGCGCCGAGGCGACGTTCATGTACCTGGGCGCTGATAGGCGTGCGGGCGGCCCGAGTCGTGCGCTCCGCTGCGGCGGATGAACGTCATCGCGCGGGTGCGCAGCCGCCAGCCCTCGTCCGTGCGGACGTAGGTGTCGTTGTAGTAGCCGATCCGCAGATCGTGCGTGGCGTGGTCGACGAAGCAGAGCGGCTGGGTGCCGGTCGCGGTGTCGCCGGACAGGTCGACGGCCGGCGTACCCGTGAGGAACAGCCCCTTGGGTGCGGCGGCCACGAGCGCCGGGAACTCGTCGAGGCCGTAGGAGTCCCCGAAGGCGCTGTAGGTGCCGTCGGGCGTGAAGACCCCCAGCACCCCGTCCAGGTCACCGCGGGTGATGCACACCGCGTAGCGGGCGAGGAGCTGCTGGATCTCCATCAGGTCGTCGGTCGGACCAGGGGGAGGAGCCGGAACGGGCAAGGAGGACAAGGACGTTCCACCCTTCACCATGATTGAGAATGGCATTCTCTAAGATGAGTGGCAGATTTCCACGGTGGGTGAGGCGACGTCAACAGTCTCTGTCTGAATGGTTGATTCTCCGTAGATGAGAAGCTAGTTTCCAGCGATGGAGAGGGGAGATCCGACGCGATGGACCAGTTCCTCACCTTCGGGATCGTCGGCCTGAGCACGGCCGCGATCTATGCCGTCATCGGCAGTGGGCTCGTGCTCACCTACACCACCACCGGCGTGTTCAACTTCGCGCACGGCGCGGCCGGCATGCTGTCCGCGTTCATGTACTGGCAGCTGACCGTCGGCTGGGGCTGGCCCGTTCCGGTCGCCCTGGTCGTGGTGCTGCTCGTGCTCGCGCCGGGCTTCGGGCTGCTCGTCGAGCGGTTCGTGCTGCGGCCCGTCCAGGCACTCGGCGAAGCCGAACGGCTCGTCATGACGGTCGCGCTCCTCAGTGGTCTCATCGCGGCAGCGCGCTGGATCTGGGACCCCAACGTGGCGCGGCCCCTGCCGATGTTCTTCGCCGCCCGCAAGCCCATCCACCTCGGCCCGGCCGTCATCACCTGGCACCAGGCGATCACCATGGCGGTGGCCGTCGCCGTCGCGGTCGGCCTGCGCATCCTGCTCTACCGCACCCGCGCCGGAGCCGAGATGCGCGCGGCCGTCGACGACCGGGCACTCGTCGGCCTCACCGGCGCCGACCCGGTCCGGGCGGGCCGGGTCTCCTGGATCCTCGGCACCCAACTGGCCGCGATCGGCGGCATCTTGATCGCCCCGACCGTCACGCTCGACGCCGCCCAGCTCTCCCTGCTGATCGTCAGCGCCTACACCGCCGCTGTCTTCGGCAGGCTGCGCAGCCTGCCGCTCACCTTCCTCGGCGCCGTGGTCGTCGGCTGCATGGAGAGCTATCTGACCGGCTACCTCCCGCAGAACGACTACCTTCCCGGACTACGGCTCGCCGCCCCCGCCCTGCTGCTCTTCCTCGCCCTGCTGGTCTTCCCGCACCGACGCCTGCGCGGCCGCGAACGGCGGCTGGCCCGCGTGCCGGTGCCGAGCGCGCGCGGCACGCTCGTGTTCGCCGCGGTCGTCGTCGCCTTCGGCGCGGTACTGGCCTCTCTGCTCAGAGAAGCCGACCTCATCACCTACGGAGCGATCTTCTCGCTGGGCGTAGTGGCGCTCTCGTACGTCCCGCTCGCCGGGTACGCCGGACAGGTCTCCCTCTGCCAGCTGAGCATGGCCGGCATCGGCGCGGTCGTCTGGGCACACCTCGGCGCGCACGGCGAACTGTGGGCGCTCGGCGCCACGGTCCTCGTCTCCGCGGTGGCCGGCGCACTGGTCGCCCTGCCCGCGCTGCGGCTCTCCGGCGTGTATCTCGCCCTGGGCACCGCCGCGTTCGCCGTGATCCTCGACCGGTGGATCTTCACCCTGCCGGCCTTCCACGTCTTCGGCCTGCGGATCGCCCTGTTCGACCAGGGCTCGGTCGATGCCACCGGGCCCGACCTCTTCGGCCTCCGGCTCGACAGCGGACGGGAGTTGATGGTGTTCGCCGCCGTCTGCCTCGCACTCGCCTCGATCGGCGTGGCGGCCCTGCGCCGCAGCCGCTTCGGCCGGCGGCTGATCGCCCTGCGCGACAGCGAGGCCGCGTACGCCACCCTCGGCGGCAACCTGCTGGTCGCCAAGGTCGCCGTGTTCGCCCTCGCCTCCGGCATCGCCGGACTCGGCGGAGCGCTCTACGGAATGCAGCAACGCACCGTCACCGCCGACCAGTTCAGCCTCATCGCAGGCCTGCCCATCTTCCTCGTCGCCGTGGTCGGCGGACTCGGCGCGGTCGGCAACGGGCTCTTCGCCGGCACCGCGTTCGTCGGCCCGACGAACGCCCTGATCGCCGTCGCGCCCGGCACCGCGAGTCTGGTCGCCCTGCTCCCCGGCCTCGCCGGCATCGGCCTCGGCCACAACCCGGACGGCATCGTCTCCCGCTTCCGCCGCCAGTGGGAGCCCCTCGCCCGCGACCGCATCGCCCTGCCCACCCTGCTCTGCGCCCTTGCCCTGGCCTGGGCCCTGCGCTTCACCGACGTGATCAACGACTGGACGTACTACGGCGGTTCACTCGTCCTCGCCGCCGCCATCCGCGCCTGGGCGAGCGCCCGGCAGACCGCTCCGGCCGAGCCGGAGATCCCCGTCGAGTGGTGGGGCCTACGGCGTGACTGGCGCCCCGAGGACGAGGAGGTGCTGGCCCGTGGCGTCGCTGCAGGTTAGTGGAGTGACCGTCTCCTTCGGCGGAAACCGCGCTCTCGACGGGGTCGCGCTGACCGCCGAGGCGGGCCGGGTCACCGGACTCATCGGACCCAACGGGGCAGGTAAAAGTACCCTGTTCGACGTCGCCTCCGGACTGCGCAGGCCCTCCTCCGGGCAGGTCCGGCTGGACGGCAGGGACGTCACCCGGGCCCGGCCCTCCGCCCGCGCCCGGCACGGACTCGCCCGCACATTCCAGCGCCTGGAACTGTTCGGCCGGCTCAGCGTGCGCGACAACCTCCTCGTCGCCGCCGAACTCGGCCCCGAACGCCGCCGCGCCGACCAGGTCGTCACCGAGATCCTGCACCGGCTCGGTCTCACCGGGCTCGCCGACACCTCGCCCGACGCCCTCCCCACCGGAGTCGGCCGTCTCGTCGAGGTGGGAAGGGCGCTCGCGATCCGCCCGAAGGTGCTTCTCCTCGACGAACCCGCCGCAGGACAGGACGCGGAGGAGACCGAACGCTTCGCGGAACTCCTGCGCGCCCTCACCGACGACGGAACCGCCGTCGTCCTCGTCGAGCACGACATGAGCCTCGTGATGGCCGTCTGCGACGAGGTGTACGTCCTCGACCTCGGCAAGATCATCGCCGTCGGCCCGCCCGAGGTGATCCGCAGCGACGAAACAGTTCTCGCCGCCTACCTGGGGGACGCGTGAGCGCACTTCTCGAACTGCGCGGCATCCGCGCCGCCCACGAACGCATCACCGTCCTGCACGGCGTCGACCTCGACGTCGCCGCCGGACAGGTGGTCGCACTGCTCGGCCCGAACGGCGCCGGAAAGACCACCACCCTGCGCGTCGCCGCCGGAGTCCACCCCGTCGAGTCGGGCCAACTCGTGCTCGGCGGGCGGGACATGACCGGCGCCGACCCCCGCGACCTGGCCCGCGCCGGAGTCTGCCTCATCCCCGAAGGACGAGGCGTCTTCCCGAACCTGTCCGTGCGCGACAACCTCCTCATGATGACCTTCACCGGCCGCAGCCGGGAGGAGATCGAGGAGATCGCGTTCGCCCGCTTCCCCGTCCTCGCCCGGTGCGCCGGACAGGCGGCGGGCACCCTCTCCGGCGGCGAACAGCAGATGCTCGCCCTCGCCCGCGGCCTCGCCACCGACCCCGCCGTCCTGCTGCTCGACGAACTCTCCATGGGGCTCGCCCCGTTGGTCGTCGGCCGGCTCTACGAACAGGTCGGCGAGATCGCCCGGCAGGGCGTCGCCGTGCTCGTCGTCGAGCAGTTCGCCGCCGCAGTCCTCGACATCTGCGACCACGCCGCCGTCCTCGTACGCGGCCGGGTCGAACGGCAGGGCCACCCCGACGGCGGGTTGCGTGCCGAACTGTCCGCTCTCTACCTGGGGAGTTCCACATGACGTCCACCGAGACGCGAGCGGACCGCTTCGTCCGCGAACTCACCGTCCTGAAAATCCCGGATCCGGCCGCCGGAAGGGCCGTTCTCTGGCTGCGCGCGGGCGCCGCCCTGATGACGATCGGCGTCGTCCTCGGCGTGTGCGCCTACTTCATCTCGCACGACACCAGCGATCCGCTGGTGCAGAACGACGCTCTCACGCTCGGCCTGGCCGCCGTCGCCGGGAGCGTCGTCGGTTCCGCACTCTTCCTGCGGTACTCGCTCACCGGCTTCCTGCGGTACTGGATGGCCCGTCAGTCCTACGACGTGGAACTCCTCGCCGACCGCCTGCTCGAAAGGGAACTCCGCCATGACCCCACCGGCACCGACGCCGCGCCCCGGTGACCAACTCGCCAGCACCGTCTGCGGCACCCGCGTGGTCGTCATCCGCGCACCCGCCGCCGGCCAGCCGCAGCCTCAACTCGCCTGCGGCGGCGGTCCGTTGGTCCCCGCGGCCGACGCGCCTCCGGCGAAGCCCGGTCCGGCCGGCACCACCACCCTCATCGGCAAGCGGTACGTCGACACCACCGGGACGCTCGAACTGCTCTGCACCGCCTCCGGCGCGGGCGAACTCACCTGTGACGGCGCTCCCATGACCCTGAAGGCAGCCAAGCCGCTGCCCGCCTCCGACTGACCGACCCACCCCCGTAAGGAGCCGTCATGGACCGCGACGACCTCATCCTCATCAGCGTCGACGACCACATCATCGAGCCCCCCGACATGTTCGTGAACCACCTCCCCGAGCGCTACAAGCAAGACGCGCCCCAACTCGTGCACCGGGACGACGGCACCGACGTGTGGCAGTTCGGCGGCGCGACCATCACCAACTCGGCGCTCAACGCGGTGGCCGGCCGGCCCAAGGAGGAGTACGGCGTCGAACCGCAGGGCCTCGACGAGATCCGCCCCGGCTGTTACGACGTGCACGAGCGGATCAAGGACATGAACGCGGGAGGCATCCTCGCCCAGATGAACTTCCCGTCCTTCCCCGGCTTCTCGGCCCGCCTGTTCGCCACCAAGGACGTGGACTTCTCCCTCGCACTCGTGCGGGCCTATAACGACTGGCACATCGACGAGTGGTGCGCCGCCTACCCGGGCCGCTTCATCCCGATGGCGCTGCCCGCCATCTGGGACGCCGAGCTGTGCGCGGCGGAGGTGCGCCGGGTCGCCGAGAAGGGCGTCCACTCGCTCACCTTCACCGAGAACCCAGCCGTCCTCGGCTATCCGAGCTTCCACGACCCGTACTGGAACCCGCTGTGGCGCGCGCTGTCCGACACGGACACCGTCATGTCGGTGCACATCGGCTCCTCCGGCAGGCTCGCCGTGCCGGCCGCCGACTCGCCGCCCGACGTGATGATCACGCTCCAGCCGATGAACATCGTCTCCGCCGCGGCGGACCTGCTCTGGTCGCCCCCGATCAAGCAGTTCCCGAATCTGAAAATCGCCCTCTCGGAAGGCGGAACGGGCTGGATCCCGTACTTCCTGGAGCGCCTCGACCGCACCTTCGAGATGCACTCCACCTGGACCCTCCAGGACTTCGGCGGCAAGCTGCCCTCCGAGGTCTTCCGCGAGCACTTCCTGACCTGCTTCATCACCGACAAGCTGGGCGTACGGCTGCGCCACGACATCGGTATCGACAACATCTGCTGGGAGGGCGACTACCCGCACAGCGACTCGCTGTGGCCGGACGCCCCCGAGCAGCTGCACGACGTCCTGTCGAGTTGCGACGTCCCCGACGACGAGGCCAGGAAGATCACCTACGAGAACGCGATGCGCTGGTACTCCTTCGACCCCTTCACGCACATCCCGCGCGAGCAGGCCACCGTGGGCGCACTGCGCAAGGCGGCCGAGGGCCACGACGTCAGCACCCGCTCCCGCAGCCACCAACTCATCGAACCGGCCGAGAAGTTGGAGGCGTTCCGCTCCAAGGCCCGGGCGGCCGTGGCGGCGGCCCGATGAGCGACCTGGTCCTGACGGAACGGATCGGCGCCGTCCTCGTGGCGACCCTGAACCGTCCGGAGGCCCGAAACGCCCTCAATCCGGAGCTGATTGACGAGTTGTCAGCTGTCCTCCGGGAGGCGGACAGCGACCCGGCGGTCCGGGTGATCGTCCTCACGGGCGCCGGAACAGTCTTCTGCTCCGGCATGGACCTCAAGGCGTTCGCGAAGGGCGGCGGCAAGTTCGACGGCCTGGTGTGGTTCTTCCGCGAGGGCATCACCACACCGGTGATCGCCGCCCTCAACGGCTCCGCACTCGCCGGCGGCTTCGAACTCGCCCTGGCCTGCGACCTGGTGGTCGCCGCGGAGGACGCCAAGCTGGGGATCGCGGAGGTGAAGCGGGGCCTGTTCGCCGCCGGAGGCGGTACGACCCTCGCCGACCGGGTCCCACTGGCCGTGGCCCTGGAGATGGGGCTGACCGGAGACCTCGTCACCGCGGCGGACGCCAAGCAGTTCGGCCTGGTCAATCGCGCCGTCCCGGCCGGAGAGGTGCGGGAGACGGCGCTCACCCTGGCCGGACGCATCGCCGAGAACGGCCCTCTCGGCGTCGCGATGACCAAGAAGCTGATGCGAGAACGCCGTTGGGCCGAACCGGGAGAGGTCGAGTCGGTGTTCAGGAGCGCCGACGCGGCCGAGGGGGCACGGGCATTCGCTGAACGGCGTAGCCCGGTGTGGACGGGGAAGTAACCCAACACCGGTGTTCCCGAGGCTGCGGGATGGTCTCGGGGATACCGGAGTGAAGTTCATGGTGCTGAGTGCCGGAAGGTTCGCTCAGGGACCGGGGTCACGTCGTCCGTGTCGCTGATCTCGTCGACGAGCCCCCAGCGCAGCGCCTCCCCGACGCTCAACTCCGCCCCGGACAGAGCGAGATAGGCCGTCCGCTCCCGCCCGACCCGGACCGGGATGCTCGCCGTGCCGCCCGCGCCCGGAATCAGCCCCATTCCGACCTCCGGCAACCGGATCACCGTGTCCGGCGCGGCGACCACCCGCCCCGCGAACGCCGCGAGCTCGATCCCCGCGCCGACGCACGCACCGTGCAGATGCGCGGTCACCCGGGGAGCGCAACGGTGCAGCAGCGCACCCGGACTCCTATGAACCCGCACGAGATGTGCCTGCGCCGGATCACGCGACGTACCGAACTCGGCGAGGTCGCCGCCGCTGCAGAAGGCCGGCCCGTTGCCGTACAGATCGACCCGGCTGATCGACGGGTCGGCGACGACCACCTCAAGCGCCTCGCACAGCGCGTCCCGCGTCGCCGCGTCGAACGCGTTGCGCACCCAGGGCCGGTCCAGCGTGATGGACAACCGGGGACCGTCACGGCCGAGCCGTACGGGAGCCTCGGCGGGTCGGGGGGTACGCCGGGGCGCGGCGGCCAGCCAAGCCCGGAAGTCCACTCCGCCCTGAAGCGTCGAGTACGCGAGGGATTCGAGAATCAGCCTGTCGGCGATCGAGAGCCCGCCGCCCATCCGCAGCACCTGCACGAGCGCGACGGCCGCGGCGGGCCGGCTATCGACGAGGTCACCCAGCTGCCGGGCTGTGGCATACGGATCCGCGCACCCCACCCACGGCCGGGGTGGATCGGGAACGCCGGTGAGCAGGATGTCGAAGCCCTCCGCCGCATCCGTGAGTTCCGCCGCCACGCCGATCACGACGCGGTCCCGGTCACGCGGGTCCGTTTCATGCGCGGGGGCGCAGTTCTCGGGGGTGTGGTCCAGGTCGACGATCACGAAGGGCGACTCCACAGTGATCTCCCTCCAGGCGTGAACCGGAGTGTAATTTGAGATCACCTCGGGAGAGAAGGGGGTTCGACTCATGGAGAATCACGTTCTCCGCGACTGGATGGACTCCGTCGATCCGTTTCTGGGCCCTCTTGCCGACACAGCCCGCTCGTTCACGGACCTGACGGGCGTGCCGGTCGACCTGCCGACCGCTCTGTTCCTACGGGCCCAACTGGCCGGCCTGCAACGCCCGGGCAGGACATCCGCCAACGGCTCCTGCCACCTCCTCCAAGCAACCGACGGTTGGGCCGCCGTGAACCTGGCCCGCCCCGACGACCTGGCCGCCGTACCCGCACTCCTGGCGCTTCTCGGCTCACCGGATGAGCCCGGCGGCCTGCGTACGGCGGTTCGACGGGCCGCGGCGGCCGAAGTGGTCGAGGCCGCGCAGCTGCTCGGCATCGCCGCCGCGCTACCGGGATCGGCTCAAGGCGCACGGCCCGCGGTGCGCGCCGAGCGGTTCGGGGAACGGCGTACCCGCGCGATGGCGGAGATACGGATCGTCGACTTCTCCGCGCTCTGGGCGGGGCCGCTGTGCGCACGGCTGCTGGGGCTGGCGGGGGCGCGGGTGGTGAAGGTGGAGAGCGCGACGCGACCCGACGGTGCGCGCTTCGGGACGCCCGCCTTCTATCGCTGGCTGCACGACGGACACGACAACCTGGTCGTGGATTTCGCCCCGGGTGCGCTGGACGAGATCGTCGCCGAGGCCGACGTCGTCATCGAGGCGTCACGGCCGCGCGCGCTGCGCCGACTCGGCCTCCGCGTCGAGGAGTTCCTCGCCGCCCGTCCCGGCCGGGTGTGGGTCGGCATCACCGGATACGGACGCGAGAACGACCGTATCGCTTTCGGAGACGACGCTGCCGTGGCCGGCGGTCTGACCGGCGTCGACCCGAACGGCGACCCCGTCTTCCTTGGAGATGCGCTCGCCGATCCCGTCACCGGTGTGTTCGCTGCTCATGCTGCGGCCCGTTCCCTCGCCGCAGGGGGCGGAGAACTGCTCTGCGTCTCCATGGCGGCCTGCGCCGCGACACTCGCGGACGCACGAACCCGGGTCCACCCGCCGTGCTGATCAGGAACGTGGAGATCGATGGCCACGAGGCGGTGGTGGACGTACGGATCGACGGCGGGCGGATCGTCGATCTCGCGCCTGCGCTGCCGGGGCGGGGCGACGTGGACGGTCGGGGCGGTGCGTTGCTGCCGGGCCTGCACGATCACCACGTACATCTCGCGGCCCTGGCCGCCGACGCCGCCTCCGTGCGGGTCGGGCCGACGGACGTGCGCGACCGAACGGCGTTGGCGGCGGCCTTGGTTGGCGGGCCGCCGGGGAAGTGGGTGCGGGCGGTCGGCTATCACGAGAGTGTCGCGGGGGAGTTGGACCGGTGGGTGCTCGACGCGCTCGCGCCGGACCGGCCGGTGCGGGTGCAGCATCGGACCGGTGCGCTGTGGGTCTGGAACAGCGCCGCGCTGCGGGCGGTCGGGCTGGACGGCGACGGTCGGTTCTGGCGCGAGGACGAGCGGCTGCGCGGTTTTGTACCGCCCGTACGGCTGGATCTGGAGGGGGTCGGGCGGCAGGCGGCGGCGCTCGGCGTCACCGGGTTCACCAACGCCGACCCGCACCCCGCGAGCGGGCTCACCCAGATGCTGTCCGTCCTCCCGCAACGGCTCCTGGTGATGGGCGTCGACGAGCCCGTGAAGCTGATGCTCGACGATCCGACGCTCCCCACTCCCGCCCAACTCGCCCGCACCATAGGGGAGATCAGACCCCGGCCGGTCGCCGTGCACTGTGTGACCCGGGTGCAGTTGCTGGTGACGCTGCTCGCCCTGGACGAGGTGGGACCGGCCGACTGCGACCGGATCGAGCACGGGTCGGTGATCCCGGCCGAGACGATTCCCTGGCTGCGGCGGCTCGGGGTGACGGTCGTGACCCAGCCCCACTTCCCGGTCGAGCGGGGCGCGGCGTACGCCACCGACGTGGACGCCGACGACCGCCCCCACCTCTACCGTTGCCGGTCCCTGATCGATGCGGGCGTCCCGGTCGCCGCCGGCACCGACGCGCCGTACGGCACCTCGGACCCCTGGGCGGTCATGCGGGCCGCGACCGAACGGGACGACGCGGAACGACTCCAACCCCGGGCGGCGCTACGGCTGTTCACCGGTGAGCCCCAACACCCGGCGAGGACACGCCGGTTGACGGTCGGGTCGGCCGCCGACCTGTGTCTGCTCCACGTACCGCTGCGCGAGGCCCTCCACACGCTGTCCGGGGAACTGGTCCGTGCCGCTTACGTCGCCGGCCGACGTATCAGTCCCTCGTGACCTACACGCTGTAGCCGCCGTCAACTCCCAATGCCTGTCCGGTGATGAACCCGGCCCGGTCCGAGGCGAGGAACGCGACCGCCTCCGCGATGTCGGTCGCATCGCCGAAACGGCGCAGCGGGATGTTGCGCCGGGTGACGGCGAGGGCGGCCTCGTCCAGTTCGCCGGAGCTGATCAGACGGCCGGCGATACCGTCGTTGAGCATGCCGGGTGCCACGCAGTTCACGCGGACGCCGTAGCGGCCCTCCTCGGCGGCGAGCGCCCGGGCGACCGCCTCGACCGCGCCCTTCGCGCCCGACGACAGTCCGTCCCGGACCGGGAAGCGGCGGGTCGCGACGGTCGTGACGGCGACGATGTTGCCCCGGCTCTCGCGCAGCAACGGCAGCGCGGGATGCACCAGGTTGAAGAACGCCACGGCGTCGCCTTCGAGTTGGGCGCGGTACTCGCTCGGCGTCACCTTGCTCAGGTGTCGCATGGGTACGTGCGGGCCCGCCGCGTACACGAGGGTGTGGATGCCGCCGACGACCTCCGACACGGCCTCGGCCGTGGCGGACTCGTCGGTCAAGTCCACTCGAAGCGACCGGACTTGGCGGCCCAGCTTCGTGACCTCGGCGGCCACCGCGTCCGCCGCCTCCTGGTTGGCGCGGTAGGTGAACACGATGTCGCTGCCGCGCTCGGCGAGGAGCCGGACGACCGCCGCCCCGATTCCGCCCGAGCCGCCCGCGACGAACGCGGCACCTCGTCTGCTGGAGAAGTCCGGCACCGTAACCGCCTCACAATCCGAGGGACTTGGCGATGATGACCTTCATGACCTCGCTGGTCCCGGCGTAGATGCGGGTGATGCGTGCGTCAGCGTAGAGCCGGGCGATGGGGTATTCCAGCATGTAGCCGTAGCCGCCGAACAGTTGCAGGCAGCGGTCGACCGCGCGGGCCTGCATCTCGGTGCAGAACAGCTTGACCTTGGCGGCGTCGGGTCCACTCAGTTCACCGGCGACGAGTTCGAGCACCGCACGGTCCAGCATCGCCTGCGCGGCCTCGATCTCGGCTGCCACGGCGGCGAGTTCGAACTTCGTGTTCTGAAAGGAGGCGACCGTCTTTCCGAACGCCTTGCGTTCCTTGACGTACGAGATCGTCGTGTCCAGGGCCGCTCGTGCCTGCGCGACCGAGCCGACCGCCACCGTCATCCGCTCCTGCGGCAGGTTGTTGCCCAGGTAGCCGAACGCGGCGCCCTCCTCGCCGAGCCGGTTGGCGACCGGGACCCGTACGCCGTCGAAGGCCAACTCCACTGTGTCCTGCACCTTGATGCCCATCTTGTGCAGCACCCGGCCGCGCGTGAAGCCGGGCATGCCGTCCTCGACGACCAGCAGGGTGAGCCCGGCGCGGCGGTTGTCCGGGTCGGTCGACGTACGTGCCACGACGATCACCAGGTCGGCGAGGAGCCCGCCGGTGATGAACGTCTTCGTGCCGTTGAGAACGTACGAGTCACCGTCGCGCACGGCCGTCGTACGGATCCCCGCGAGATCGGAGCCCGTGCCCGGCTCGGTCATCGCGATGGCGGTCAGCAACGTCCCGGAGGCAAGGCCCGGGAACCAGCGTTCGCGCTGCTCCCGGTCGGCATAGGTGAGGAAGTACGGCAGCACGACGTCGAGTTGGGTGCGCACGGTCCCCAACGTCACCAGGGCGCGCGCCGATTCCTCCTGGAGAACGACGTTGTAGCGGTAGTCGGCGAGGCCGGCTCCGCCGTACTCCTCGGGGACCGCCGTACCCAACAGGCCCAGCGAGCCCAGCTGTTCGAAGAGCGCGCGGGGGAGTCGGCCGGCCTCCTCCCACTCGGCGTAGTGGGGGACCACCTCCTTGCCGATGAAGTCCCGGGCGAGCCGGCGGAACGCCCCGTGGTCGTCGGTGAAGACGTCTCGGCGCACAACATCCCCTGTCAGGAAGCGAGTTCGACGACGGTGGCGTTGGCGGTGCCGCCGCCCTCGCACATGGTCTGCAGGCCGTAGCGGATCCCGTGGTCCCGCATGTGGTGGATCATGCGGGTCATCAGGACGGCGCCCGACGCGCCGAGCGGATGCCCGAGCGCGATGGCGCCGCCGAGCGGGTTGAGCAGCGCCGGGTCCGCACCGGTCTCGGCCAGCCAGGCGAGCGGGATCGGCGCGAAGGCCTCGTTGACCTCGAAGACGCCCACCTCCGAGAGGCCGACACCGGCCTTGCGCAGCACCTTCTCGGTCGCCGGGATCGGTCCGGTCAGCATGAGGACCGGGTCGGAACCGGTGACCACGCCCGCGCGGTAGCGGACGATCGGCGTCAGTCCCAACTCGCGTGCCTTTTCAGGGGTGGTGACCAGCAGAGCGGCGGCCCCGTCGGAGATCTGGGAGGAGTTGCCCGCGTGGATCACCCCGTCCTCCTGGAAGGACGGTCTCAGCCGCGCGAGAGTGTCGACGCTGGTACCTCGCCGTATGCCCTCGTCCGCGGTCACCGTGTTCGTGCCGTCAGTCACCTTCACCGGCACGATCTGCGCGTCGAACGCCCCGCCGTCCTGCGCGGCCGCCGCCCGCTCGTGCGACAGCGCGGAGAACTCGTCGAGCACACCGCGTCCCAGTCCCCACTTCTGCGCGATCTTCTCGGCGGAGACCCCCTGGTGGAAGGAGAACCCCTCGTAACGGGCGAGGACTTGGGGCCCGTACGGCATCCCGCCGGCCCGCGAGGCACCGAGCGGTATCCGGCTCATCACCTCGACGCCGCCCGCCACCACGACGTCCTGCTGGCCGGACATGACCGCCTGGGCGGCGAAGTCCAGCGCCTGCTGGCTCGATCCGCAGGCCCGGTTCACCGTGGTCCCCGGGATGGTCTCGGGCCAGCCCGCAGCCAGCACCGCGTAGCGGCCGATGTTGCTCGACTGGTCGCCCAACTGGCCGACACAGCCCCACACCACGTCGTCGACGACCTCGGGGTCAAGACCCGTGCGGTCGACAAGGGCCTGAAGGACGACGGCGGAGAGGCCGGCCGCGTGCACACCGGCCAGCCCGCCGTTCCGTTTGCCGACGGCGGTGCGGACCGCCTCCACCACCACTGCCTCACGCATCACGTGTCCTCCGTAGCTGTCGGCACGGCCGTTCCTGGCACCGCTGTTCCCGGGACCGCCCAGCGCCCGGTGTACCGAGGTGGGCGTTTCTCCACGAAGGCGGCGTACGCCTCCGGGACATCTGCCGTGGCGAAGTTCATGGCCTGCGCCCGCGCCTCGCCGGCCAGG
The DNA here is from genome assembly GCF_057961495.1 of Streptomyces sp. P5F9. Classification (NCBI taxonomy): domain Bacteria; kingdom Bacillati; phylum Actinomycetota; class Actinomycetes; order Kitasatosporales; family Streptomycetaceae; genus Streptomyces; species Streptomyces sp. P5F9. The sequence goes on from NZ_JBXVPZ010000008.1 coordinate 17,854, forward strand.
GCCTCGCGCAGGGTGCGATCGGCGTTCTCGTTGAGGAGCGCCTTGTTCTGCGCGAGCGCGACCGGCGCTCCGGTCACCAGCCGGGCGGCGAGGTCGTCCGCGAAGGTGTCGATCTTGTCGGCGTCCACGACCCACGTCACCAGGTTCAGGGCGCGGGCCTCCTCGGCGTCGATCGTCTCGGCCAGGAGCACGAGCCGCTTCGCCTGCTGCAACCCCACCAGCTTCGGCAGCAGCCACGAGCCGCCGCAGTCCAGGGACAGGGCGCGGCGCGCGAAGATCTGCGAGAACGTGCTTTCCGGAGTCGCCACGACGAAGTCGCAGCCCAGGGCGAGGTTCCAACCCGCCCCGACCGCCACGCCGTTGACCTTGGCGATGGTGGGGATCGGCAGCTCGTGCAGCAGCAGTGCGACCTCGCTCAGGGTCCGCATCCGGTACAGCGGGTGCTCGCCGCTGACGCCCTTGCGGATGTCGGCCCCGGAGCAGAACGCGCCGCCGGCACCGGTCAGGACCAGCGCCCGTACCGTACGGTCGCTGCCCGCTGCGGAGAGTGCCGTTCTCAGGGCGTCCCAGAGTTCGGCGTCGATCGCGTTCTTACGGTGGGGCCGGTTCAGGGTGAGTGTCCGGACGCCGTCGGCGTCGCCGGTCAGCAGTACCGGTTCCCCGGTCATCGGACCGCTCCCTGCGCCCGGAGAACGGCGATCTCCTCGTCCGCCAGGCCGAGTTCGGCGAGTACGGCGTCCGTGTGCTGGCCCAGAGCGGGAATCGCGCCCATCGGCGGGTTGTACCCGGCGATGACCGGAGGCGGAAGCAGCGCCGGTACCGGACCCGACGGTGTGTCGATCTCGCGCCAGCGGTCGCGGGCCAGCAGATGGGGGTGGGCGATGACGTCGCTGGGCGTGTTGTAGCGGGAGTTGCCGATCCCGGCCGCGTCCGCACGGTTCTGTACGTAGGCGAGGTCGTGCCGTGCGCACCAGGCGCTGATCTCCGGTTCCAGCACAGCACGGTGCTCCACCCGCCCGGCGTTGCTGCCGAAGCGTGGGTCGTCCGCCAGGTCCGGCCGGTCGATCAACTCCCGTGCCAGGCGCTGCCATTCACGGTCGTTCGTCGTGCCGAGGATCACCGTGTGACCGTCGGCGGTCCGGTGGGCGCCGTACGGTGCGACGGCGGGGGAGCTCATGCCGAGCGGTTGCTGTTCGATGCCGGAGTGCTGGGTGTAGGTGAGCGGATAGCCCATCAGCTCAGTCATGGTGTCGAACAGACTCACCGCGACGGACGAGGCCGCGGGCCCGGGCCCCACCCCGCGTTCCCTGCCGTACAGCAACGCGACGATCGATAGGGCGGCGTACAGGCCGCTGCACACGTCGGCCATCGGCGGCCCCGGTTTGGCCGGTGCCCCGGGATGGCCTGTCACCGCGCAGGCGCCCGACTCGGCCTGTACGAGGAGGTCGTAGGCGCGCTTGTGGGAGAGGGGGCCGCCGGGGCCGTATCCGTCGATCTCGACGGCGATGAGATCGGGGTGACGGGTCCTCAAGTCGTCGGGGGAGATGCCGAGTTTGGCCGTGGTGCCGGGTGTGAGGTTGGAGACGAGGACGTCGGCGCGTTCCAGCAGGCGGTGCAGGACGCCCATGCCGCCGGGTGTCTTCAGGTCCAGGGCCACCGACTCCTTGCCGCGGTTGACCCAGACGAAGTGTGCTCCCAGGCCCTTGACCACGTCGTCGTAGTGGCGGGCGAAGTCGCCGCCCTTGGGGTTCTCCACCTTGATCACCCGGGCGCCGAAGTCGCCGAGCGTGCGGGTGCACATGGGAGCCGAGATCGCCTGTTCCAACGCCACCACGGTGATTCCGGCCAGCGGCCCGGTCGTCGTCACGTCAGCTCGCTGCCGTGAACCGTGCGCGGAGTTCGTCCTTCAGCACCTTCTGGCTCGCGTTGCGGGGGAGTTGGTCGACGAAGCGGACATGCCGGGGGACCTTGAAGTTGGCCATGTGCTCGCGGGCCCAGGCGATGACCTCGGCCTCGGTCGGCGTCCGCTCCGGTGAGGCGACCACGAAGGCGCAGCCGACCTCGCCGAGCCGTTCGTCGGGAACCCCGATCACGGCGACCTGCTGGACGTTCTCACAGCCGAGAAGCAGCTTCTCTATCTCCGCCGGATAGGCGTTGAAGCCGCCGACGATGTACAGCTCCTTCTTGCGGTCGACGATGGCGAGATTGCCGGCGTCGTCGAGCCGGCCGATGTCCCCGGTGTGCAGCCAGCCCTCGGCGTCGATCGTCGCGGCGGTGGCGTCGGGGTCGTCCCAGTAGCCGCAGGTGACGTTGTAGCCGCGGACGAGGATCTCGCCGTCGAGACCGATCGGGACGTCGAGACCGTCGGCGGCGACGATCCGCACCTGGACTCCGGGAATGGCACTTCCCGTGGTGTGAGCCACCGTCTCCTCGGAGTCGCCGACACGGGTCGTGGTCACCAGCGCCGTCGACTCGGTCAGGCCGTAGGCGCTCATCACGATGTCGAACGACAACTCCGTTTTCATGGCGTGGATCAGCGATTCCGGGATCGTCGTACCACCCGTCATCGAGACCCGCAGCGACGACAGGTCGTGCGCGGCACGCTCCGGGTGGTTGACGAGGTCGTGGAAGATCGTCGGCGGTCCGAGGAGAATGCTCACCCCCTCCCTCGCGATGAGGTCCAGGGCCCGACCGGCGTCGAAGACGGGCATGGGGATGACGGTCACGCCGTGCATGAGCGAGGCCAGCCAGCCCGCCTTGTAGCCGAAGCAGTGGAAGAACGGCGGGATCACCAGGAAGGTGTCGGAGGCCTTGAAGGTGTACTCCTTCGCCATCCACCCGTAGGCGCGCAGGGACTGGCCGTGGGTGAGCATCACGCCCTTCGGGTGGCCGGTGGTGCCGGACGTGAACATCACGTCGGACACGTCGTCCGGCGTCAACCGGTCGATCGACTCATGGGCCGCAGACGCGGAAACGCCGTCTCCGGCTCGGAGAAAGTCGTTCCAGGCCAGCTCGGCAGCCCCCTGCGGGCCGCGGACGGACACCGTCTTCTGCAGGGCCGGGAGTCCCGGATCGGCCTTCCGTAGTTCGCCGATGTAGTCGTTGCCGAGGAAGGGCGAGGCGAACACGGCGGCCGCCTCCGACTTCCGCAGGATGTACGAGATCTCCTGCGCCTTGAACCGTGTGTTGAGCGGTACGAGGATGGCTCCGGCGCCGTGGATGCCAAGGGCGATGAAGATCCACTCCGCCGAGTTGGGGGCGCACAGCCCGACCCGGTCGCCCGGCTTGATACCGAGCGCCGTCGTGGCGCGGACCGAGTCGATCATCTGCTCCTCCAGCTCCCGGAACGTCCACCGGCGGTCACCGTCGATGAGCGCCGTGGCGTCCCCGAAACGCCTGGCCGCCAGCCTGATGACGTTGGGGATGCTCAGGAATTCGTCGTCGTAGCGCATCAGTTGGCTCCAGGGCTAGCCGTTCGAGGGGAGATGCAGGATCCGCTTGGCGATGATGTTCCGCTGGATCTGGGAGGTGCCGCCGTAGACGGAGGCCGCACGGGAGTACAGGTAGTCGCCGAACAACTCGGCGCCCTCTCCGCAGAGTTCGTCCGGGAAGACCTCAAGTGCCGTGTCGTAGAGCCGCTGTTCGGTCCTCGTCATCAGCAGTTTGTCCACGGACGACTCCGGGCCGGCGACCTGCCCGGCGAGACGTTCGGCGGTGCGGCGGCGAGCGTGCGCCACCAGGACCTCGTAGTCCACGACACACCGGCCGATCCGGGACAACAGCCCGTCGGGCAGGCTGTGTCGGTGCTCGGCGGCGTGCCGCCGCAGCCGTTCGACGAGCAGCCCGTACTTCGAGATGTGCCCGGTGTCGAGGGCGTTGCGCTCGTACGACACCGTCGTCATCGCCAGCGCCCAGCCGACGCCCTCGGCGCCGATGCGTTCGGACTCCTCGATGCGGACGTCGTCCAGGAACAGCTCGCAGAACTCGTCGTCGCCGTTGGCCGCGCGCAGCGGTCGGACCGTCACGCCGGGTCGGTCCAGGGGCAGCACGAACGCCGAGATCGACTTGTGGGCCGGTGCAGCACGGTCGGTGCGGGCCAGCAGCAGGCACAGGCCGGAGTACTGGGCGTAGCTCGTCCAGAGCTTCTGCCCGCGCACTGTGTAGTGCTCGTCGTGCCGTTCGGCGAAGGTGCTCATGCCCGCCAGGTCCGAACCGGCACCCGGCTCACTGAAGCCCTGGCACCACACCTCGTCACCGGCCAACATACGCGGCAGGAACCGGAGTCGCTGTTCCTCCGAGCCGAACTCCAGTAGCGCGTGGGCGAGATAGCCGATCCGGGGGACGCCCGGGGCCCGGCAGGCGCCGAGTTCGTCACTGATCGCCACCTGGTGCAGCGCCGTGAGGCCCCGGCCGCCGTAGCGCTCCGGGACGTCGAGGCCGACCCAGCCGCCCGAGTGCAGCGAACGGTGCCAGCGGCGCAGGAAGACCGGCACCGGTTCGCCCGACTCACGCTCGGGGAGGGAGTGTTCGGCCAGCCAGGCACGGAACTCCCGCCGCAGCCGGTCCAGATCGGCCGGGTCGCCGAAGTCCAGCGGGGTGTCGGTCATCGCGTCACCTCCGGTACGGCCAGCGCGGCGAGCAGTTCGTCCGTCGTGGCGAGCAGCGTCGCGCCCAGGCGCACCTTGCGCAGATACAGGTGCGCGATGTGCTCCCACGTCTGGGCGATACCGCCGAAGACCTGCATCCCCGCGTAAACCGCCTCCAGCGCCGAGGAGTTGACCTCCGCCTTGGCGACACGTGCCGCCGTCAGGGCGCGCTCCGGCGGCTCGTTGTCGAGACACCAGGCCGCGTACCGCGTGACGCTGGTGCACGCCTCCACCAGGACGGTCGCGTCCGCGAGGAGATGCTGTACGGCCTGGAAGGAGCCGATCGCCTGTCCGTACTGGCGGCGGACGCGGGCGTATGCGACCGCCTGCTCCACGAATGAGCCTGCCGCGCCGACCAGTTCGGCCGTCACGACGACAAGTGCGTAGGCCTCCCAACGGAGTTGGTCCGGCGGGTCGAGATGGCCGACGACCTTCACGGGAGCATCCGACGGCACCGCCCGCACCGATCGCACGAGGTCAGTGCTCGGCGCCGCCGGGCCCAACTCGGTCCGGGTGACCGCCCCTTCGGCGGTGACGCAGAACGCGCTGTCGGCTCCCTCGCTGTCCCAGGCGACGAGATCTGTCGGGGCCCGCCCGGGGAAGCGGAGTTCGCGGGTGAGCGCGATGGTGGGCGCTGACTGCGAGGTGTCGTCGCCCAGCAGGCGGAGCAGCTCGGGGGCGAGCAGGACCGTGCCGAGCAGGGACGTCGTGAGCGGGTGGCGGCCGTGTTCCTCCGCGAGCAGCGCGCACTCCTGGGCGGTCGCCAAGGGAGGAGAGGTGCGCCGTAGATCCGCCAAACCCATGTCGTCCAGAGCCTGTTGGGCGGCCGTCCGGGTCGACGGCTTCACCTCGTCCGCCGATGTCACGCCGAACCGGGTTGCGAGTGAGCGCACCATGTCGCGGACCAGGACGAACTCATCGCGGTCCACGCTCAGTTCTCCTCAGGGGGGTTGGCGCGCCGTTTGGCGCGGGCCGCGAGTTCGGTGATGATGCGGATGTGGTCCGGGCTGGTCATCGTGGCCCGCTCGGCCATCAGCGCGGCTTCCATGCCGCCGCGTGACACCTGCTCGACGACCGCCGCGAGGGCCAGCTTGGTGGCGCGGAGGGCCTCGGCGGGCTGGGCCGCGAGCCGGTGGGCCAGGGCGAGTGCCTCGCGCATGAGGTCGTCGGGCGGGACCGTGCGGTTGGCGAGGCCGAGTTCGACCGCCTTGGGGGCGGGGATACGGTCGCCGGTGAAGAGGTACTCCTTGACGCGCAGCAGGCTGGTGAGCATCGGCCACAGGGTGACCCCGCCGTCGCCGGCCACCAGGCCCACCGAGATGTGCGGGTCCGCGAAGTAGGCGTCCTCGGAGATCAGCACCAGGTCGCAGGCCAGGGCGAGGCTGCAACCCAGGCCCACCGCGGGGCCGTTGACGGCTGCGATCACCGGCAGAGGGAAGCGGATCATCTCGGTCTGGATGGTGCGGTCGAGGCGGATCGACCGCTCCCGCAGCTCCGGGTCGGTGTGGTGCCGTAGGAGATGGTCGAAGTCCCCGCCGGCACTGAACGCGCGGCCCGCGCCCGTGAGGACGACGGCCCGGGCCTTGGTGTCGTCCGCGAGTTCGCGCCACACCTCCGAGAGGCGTCGGTGCAGTTCCTCGGACACGCCGTTCAGCCGGTCGGGGCGGTTCAGGGTGACGATGCGGACGTCTCCGTCGGCGGCCACGGTCAGCACGGGAGTCACCTTGCTCATACCGGGATGGTATTAAAGGTCAGACCGATACTGTCAATGGTGTTGCACGAAGAAGAGAATCACATTCTCGCGTTCGGTCAGGTCAGTTCTCGGGATCTGCGAGTTCCACGCCGTCCCGGCGGTCCACCTCGGCGGCGGCGCGGGCGAAGCCGCACACATGGCGCGTCATCCGGCGCATCGCCGCCTCACTGTCGCGGTCCCGGATTGCCTCGGTGATCCGGGCATGCGCGCGGGCGGTGAGCTTGCGGATGTCCGCGTCCATGAACTGCTCGATGTTGGTGGCAGCGTGGATCGACTGCGAGAGAGCGCTCATGAACCCGATGAGAAGTTCGTTCTCGCCGGCCCTCGCCACGGCGTTGTGCCAGCGGATGTTGGCGCGCAGGAAGCGCTGGATGTCCTCGCCCGCCACGACGAGGTCCGTGTGGGCGTCGTCCAGTTCCACGAGGTCGGCGTCCGTGTGGCGCCTGGCCGCCAGTGCCGCGCACGCGGGCTCGATCGCCTCCCGGGTCTCGTGCAGGTCCTCAAGCCGGATCCGCTGCCCCCGGATCACCAGCCGCACGGTGTTCGCGAGGGATTCGCGCCCTGGCCGGTGCACGAAGGCGCCGCCCCCGCGCCCCGGCCTGATCTCCAGCAGCCGCTCGACCTCCAGGATGCGCAGCGCCTCGCGCACAGTCGCCCGGCTCAGCCCGGTCTGCTCGACCAGTTGCCGTTCCGGCGGCAGCGCGGTGCCCTCCGTGAACTCCCCGGAGAGAATCCGCTCGCGCACCTCCGCCGCCAGTACATCCGACGCCTTCGGGACGGTGAGCGTGTCGAAGCGCGGCCGGGGCTCACCGGCCACAGCGCGTCCCCGAAGGGTGCGGGGAGGGTGCTCGGCGCTCTGCACAGGTTCAGGCCTCTCGTCGGAAGCCGCGCTCTTCGGCCTCTTTGGCTGAACCATTCAACACAGCACGCGCGCCGGCTGTCACATCACCGTGCCGCGCGGCACGCACGTCGTCCGTCACATGACCATGCCGCCGTCCACCGGCAGGACCTGCCCGGTGATGAAGGAGGCGGCGTCCGAGGCGAGGAACACGAAACTGCCCGCGATCTCCGCCGGCTCGGCCCACCGGCCCAGCGGGATGCGGGCGAGCATCTGGGCCGAGAACTTCTCGTTGGTGCGGATGGTCTCCGTCATGGGCGTGGCCGCCAGCGGCGCGAGGGCGTTGACCAGTACTCGCCGGCGCGCCAGTTCGCGGGCGAGGGACTTCGTCAGGCCGATGATCCCCGCCTTGGCGGCCGAGTAGTTGACCTGCCCGAGCGTGCCGACCAGGCCCGCGGACGAGGTGACGTTGATGATCCGCCCCGTGCCGTCGTCGGGCAGGAACGGCAGCGCGGCCTGCGCGCAGTGGAAGGTGCCCATCACATGGATGTCGAGGACGCGCCGGAACGCCTCCTCCTCCAGCTTGTCGAACATGGCCGGGGCGATGACCCCGGCGTTGTTCACGAGGATGTGCAGCGTCCCGTCCGCGAGCGCCGCCGCGCGTGCCACCGCCGCGTCGGCGGCGGAGCGGTCCCGTACGTCGAGTGCGGCGCTGTCCGCCGTCAGGCCCGCGGCGTCGATCTTCCCCGCGGCGGCCGCGGCGGCCGACTCGTCGACGTCGGTCACCAGCACCGAGGCACCCGCGCGCGCCAGGGCCTCGGCGACCGCGGAACCGATGCCGCCCCCGGCGCCGGTGACCAGCGCCGACCGGCCCGTGAGGTCGAACAGTCCTGTGCTGTCGGTCATTCAGTAGCTCCTCGGGAGTCCCAGCGTGTGTGATCCCAGGTAGTTCAGGATCATTTCCTGACTGATCGGCGCGATGCGCATGAGGCGGGCCTCGCGGAAGTAGCGGGACACGCCGTACTCCTCCGAGTAGCCCATGCCGCCGTGGGTCTGCAGGGCCCGGTCGGCGGCCGTGAACCCGGCGTCGGCGCACAGGTACTTGGCGGTGTTCGCCTCCCGCCCGCAGGGCCTCCCGTTGTCGTACAGCCACGTCGCTTTGCGCAGGACGAGTTCGGCGGCGTCGAGGTGGGCCAGGGAGTCCGCGAGGGGGAACTGGATGGCCTGGTTCATGCCGATCGGGCGGCCGAAGACGACGCGCTCCTTGCCGTACTGGACGGCCTTGTCGAGCGAGGCCCGGCCGATGCCGAGGGCCTCCGCCGCGATCAGCATGCGCTCGGGGTTGAGTCCGTCGAGGAGGTAGCGGAAGCCCTGGCCCTCCTCGCCGACGCGGTCCTCGGCCGGGATGCGCAGGTCGTCGATGAAGAGTTCGTTCGAGGTGACGGCGTTGCGGCCCATCTTCGGGATCGGGCGGACGTCGATCCGGTCGCGGTCGATGTTCGTCAGGAACAGGGTCATCCCGTCGGTCTTCTTGGCGACCTCGTCGGGCTTGCTGGTGCGGGTCAGCAGCAGGATCTTCTCCGACTCCATGGCCTTGGAGATCCACACCTTGCGGCCGTTGACGACGTAGTGGTCGCCGTCCCGTCGTGCGTACGTCGTGATGCTCGCGGTGTCGAGTCCCGCGCCGGGTTCGGTGACGCCGAAACAGACGTGCAGGTCGCCGGTGGCGATGCGCGGGAGTGTGCGGCGCTTCAGCTCCTCGGAGCCGTGCACCACCACCGGATGCATGCCGAAGATCGAGAGATGGATCGCGCTGGCCGCGTTCATCCCGCCGCCCGACCGGGCCACCTCTTCCAGCAGCAGGCTGGCCTCGGTGATGCCGAGGCCGTGGCCGCCGTACGCCTCCGGGATCGTGATCCCGAGCCAGCCGCCGCTCGCGACGGTCTCGTAGAACTCCGTCGGGAACTCGTGCGCCTGGTCCTTCCGCATCCAGTACTGGTCGTCGAAGTCGCGCAGCAGTCCGGCGACGGACTTGCGGATCGTTTCCTGGTCCTCGGTCAGCTCAAAGTCCATGGAATGTGGACCCTTCTCCGGTTCCGGCTGCGAAACATATCAAAGGTCAGACCGAAACAGTAGGGTCCAGGTGTGCGTTGATCCGCGCGACCGTGCCGGCGTTGTCCTCGAAGAGGTGCGCCCGCATCCCCGCGGTGCGGGCGGCCTCGACATGGGGAGCGAAGTCGTCGACGAACAGGCAGTCGCCGGGCCGTACTTGGAGCCGGGCGCAGGTGATGGCGAAGGCCCTGGGGTCGGGCTTGCGGACGCCGATCTCGTGCGAGTAGACGATCTCGTCGACCAGCCGGTCGAAGCCGTACGCCGCCGTCTCCAGTTCGCGGGCGCCCACGAAGCTGTTGCTGAGGATGCCCAGCCGGCAGTGCGGGCGCAGCCCCGCCACGCAGTCGATGAACTCGGTGTTCGGGGCGCCCAGGTACTCCTCCCACAGGTCCGCCATGAAGGACTCGGTGTCCACCGGGCCGAGTCCCAGCCGGGCGGCCACCTGCTCGCTCACCTCGTTCTCGGTGATGGTCCCGATCTCTCCGGCCTCCCAGACGTCGGCCAGGCGTCGGTCCGAGGTACCCGGCGGGAGGCCGAGGCGCTCGTCCCAGCGGGTGAGCCAGCCGGTCGGGGGCGAGAGTTCCAGGACACCGCCGATGTCGAGGATCAGACAGCGCGCGTTCATGCGGGTTCCTCTCGTTCGTCTCCGCACGACCGTCGGGCCTCACCTTTGGACAAGGTCAACCGTCACCGCTCTTCTACCGTGGAGTAACATCGCGCGGCAGGCCATCAGAGGAGGAACCGTGCCACGGTCCGAACGCTCGTCGCTGCTGCTCGCCGGTCTGCTGGCGACCGCGGGGGTCGCCCATCTCGCCTCGCCGAAACAGTTCGACGCGACGATCCCGCGCGCCCTGCCGGGGTCGCCCCGGACCTGGACGTACGCGAGCGGTGTCGTCGAACTGGCGCTGGCGGCGGGGATCGCGGTGCCGCGTACCCGGCGTACGGCCGCGCTGGCCGCGGCGGGTTACTTCGTGGGCGTGTTCCCCGCCAACGTGAAGATGGCGCTGGACTGGCGGGACCGGCCGACCCCGCAGAAAGCGGCGGCCTACGGGCGGCTGCCGTTGCAGGTGCCCCTCGTACTGTGGGCACGCAATGTCGCGAAGAATGGGGAGGGACGGTCATGACAGGACGCCTGAACGTCGGTGACAAGGTCGAGGACTTCACGCTGCCGGACGAGACCGGCGCCGAGCGCGGCCTCACGGAACTGCTCGCCGAGGGCCCGGTGGTGCTGTTCTTCTATCCGGCCGCCCTGTCCGCCGGCTGCACCGCCGAGGCCTGCCACTTCCGGGACCTGGCCGCCGAGTTCGCGGCCGTCGGCGCGCGGCCCGTGGGCATCAGCGGCGACTCCGTCGACAAGCAGCAGGAGTTCGCCGGGAAGCACACCCTCGGCATGCCGCTGCTCTCGGACGCCGACGGGACGATCCGGGAGCGGTTCGGGGTGAAGCGCGGGTTCTCGCTCGCGCCCACCAAGCGGGCCACCTTCGTCATCGGCGAGGACCGCACGATCCTGGAGGTCGTCTCCAGCGAACTGCGGATGAACACCCACGCCGACCGCGCCCTCGCCGCCCTCCGCGCCCACCGGAAGTGACACAGGGGCCACAAATGCCGTAGCGCGGTTGTTGCGGCGCGGTATAGGGACCATCCTGGACGATATGGAGCAGGTCTCCGCCACGGCGGTCATCAATGCCCGAGGCATCGTGACGGGGTGGAGCGACGGTGCCCGGACACTGACGGGATACCCGGCCGAGGAGGCCGTGGGCCGGCCGGTGGCGGCACTGCTCGCCGAACCTCCCTCCACCACGGCCCTGGCCGCGCTGACGGGAACCTTGGTCCTACGACACCGGGACGGAACCCCGCTCCCGCTCACCGTGCGGGCCCTCCCCATACTCGGCGCGGACGGCGCACCGGACGGATACGTCCTCACCGTCGAACCCCTCAGCGAACCCGAATCTGCACCCGCACCCGCACCCACCTTGGCCGAGCAGGCCTTCCAGCAGGCGTCGATGTCGCTCTCCGTCTTCGACACCGAGCAGCGCTACCTCCGCCTCAACGACGTCGCCTGCCGGGTGATGGGAGTCCCTGAGGACGTTCTGATCGGCCGGTTCTTCCCGGAGAGCGTCGAGGACGCCGAGCACAGCCGGAGCTTCCTGGCCAACCTGCGCCTGGTCGCCGAGACGGGCAGGCCGCTCCGCTACAACAGCTGGGCGGGCGCTCCCGCCCTGAACCGGGAGCACGCCTGGAGCATCGAGATGTGGCCCCTCAAGGGCGACTCCGGCGGGGTGACCGCGGTCGCCCTCGCGGCGTTCGACAGCACCGAGCAGTACCTCGCCCAGCAGCGGCTGGCCCTGCTGAACGAGGCGGCGGCCGGCATCGGCACCACCCTCGACGTGGTCCGCACCGCCGAGGAACTGGTGGAGATCCTCGTGCCGCGCTACGCCGACTTCGCCAGCGTGGACCTGCTCCCGTGGGTGCTCGGCGCGGACGAACCGCCGCCGGCCCCGGACGGCGAGATCGTGCTGCGGCGCGTGGCCCACGGCTCCGTCACCGAGGGCGCGCCGGACGCCGCGGTACCCCTGGGGCAGGCGGACTTCTACCCACCCTTCTCGCCGCCCGTGCGGGCCCTGCGCGAGGGACGTGCGGTGCGCAGTCAGGCCGGTGAACCCGACTTCGTCCGCTGGGTCGACGACCGCAACGCCCGCTCCCCCGAAGGGATTCGGCACCGCAAGGGCGTCCACTCGATGATCGCCGTGCCGTTGCGGGCTAGGTGCACCACGCTCGGCGTCGCGGTGGGCGTCCGCATGGCCCACCCGGACGACTACGCGGCCGACGACGCCGTCCTCGCCGAGGAGTTGGCCAGCCGGGCCGCCGTCTGCATCGACAACGCGCGCCGCTTCGCCCGCGAGCGCTCCACCGCACTCGCCCTCCAGAACAGCCTGCTGCCAAGGGACTTGCCCGGGCAGGCGGCGGTCGAGGTGGCCCACCGCTATCGGCCCTCGGGGTCGCTCGCGGGCATCGGCGGCGACTGGTTCGACGTGATCCCGCTGTCCGGCAGCCGCGTCGCCCTGGTCGTCGGCGACGTCGTCGGCCACGGCATCCCGTCCTCGGCGACCATGGGCCGCCTCTGCACGGCCGTCCGCACCCTCGCCGACGTGGACCTGCCGCCCGACGAACTCCTCACCCACCTCGACGACTTGGTCACCCACCTCGCGACGGACGACACCGGCGACGAGGTCGCGGAACTCGGCGCCACCTGCCTCTACGCCGTCTACGACCCGGTCTCGCGCCGCCTCACGATGGCCGCCGCCGGACATCCACCGCCGGCCGTCGTCCTGCCCGACGGGACCGCGAGCCTCGTCCCCCTGACCGCGGGACCACCGCTCGGCGTCGGCGGACTCCCTTTCGAGGCAGTGGAGTTGGACCTGCCCGCGGGAGCCACCGTCGCCCTGTACACGGACGGCCTGATCGAGGACCGCGACCGCGACGTCGACCACGCCACCGCCGAACTCTGCCGCGCGCTCACCGCGTCCGCCGAGTCGCTCGACGCGCTGTGCGACTCGGTGCTGAAGGCCGTGATGCCGGAAGAGCCCAGCGACGACGTGGCCCTGCTGCTGGTGCGCACCCGGGCACTGGGCGCCGACCGGGTCGCCACCTGGGACATCGAACCCGACCCCGCCCACGTGGCCGGCGCCCGGCAGGCCGCCACCGAGCAACTCACCGCCTGGGGACTGGACGAGGAGTCCTTCGTCACCGAACTCGTCGTCAGCGAACTCGTCACCAACGCCATCCGGTACGGCGAACCGCCCATCCAGCTCCGCCTGATCCGCGACCGTGCCCTCATCTGCGAGGTCTCCGACGGGAGTTCGACCTCACCGCACCTGCGCCGCGCCCACGCCTACGACGAGGGCGGACGCGGACTCCTCCTCGTCGCCCAGCTCACCCAGCGCTGGGGCAGCCGGCAGACCGGCAGCGGCAAGACCATCTGGGCCGAACAGCCGTTGCCGCCGTCGGACTGACCGGACAACTCGCTCGGACCGCTTACTCGAAGGGGCACCCGGGATTCGGCGCGTCCTCCGAGAACGGTGATCCGTGCGGGAGGACGTACAGCACGTCGAGGACGAGAGGGACGTTCCCCAGATTGCGGCCGATGTGCACATTGCCCGAACCGGCCGGTTCCTGGATGGGGCTGCCCGCCCGGTACACGCCGTCGGAGGCGCAGCCGGCGTCGAAGTGGCTGAGCGTGCCCTGCTTGACGATGCCGTACAGGGGGCCGTCGTGGTAGTGCCAGCCGGTGGCCTGGCCGGGCGGAATGGTGATCTCGCGCAGGGTGTAGTCGGTGTCGCCGATCGTGGTCTGGCTGATCAGCCGGGCGGTGACTCCGGGGCCTGCCGGGGTCGCCTGGGCGGCGGTGCCGACCAGCAGAGCGGCGGCGGCCACCGACCCGGTCACGGCGGTACGGAACGCGGTGCGCATACAAGAACCTTCCGATGAGATCCTGAGCATCCGCCGTGAACATAGAGGCAGGGAAGGCGAGTTGGGGGCAGAAACGCCGACTTCCACCCCCTGGACTCTCAGACTTCCGGAAGTCCCGGAGCTCCCCGGACTCTCAGAACTCCTCGTGCGTCTCCGGGTCCCCGCCCAGCCGCTGCGGCGTGTGGTCGGCGATGGCGGCCAGTTGGGCCGGGCCGAGTTCGAAGCCGAAGATGTCGAGGTTCGCGCGCTGCCGGTCGGGATCCGCCGACTTGGGGATCGGGACGGCCCCGAGCTGGGTGTGCCAGCGCAGCACCACCTGCGCCGGTGTCACACCGAAGGCCTCGGCGACCGTCACCACGGCGGGGTCGTTCAGCAGCTCGGAACCGCGCCCGAGAGGACTCCAGCTCTCCGTGAGAACACCCTTCTCGGTGTCGAAAGCGCGCAGTTCGTCGTGCGGGAACAGCGGGTGCAGCTCGATCTGGTTGACGGAGGGCAGGACGCCGGTCTCCTTCTCCAGCTGCTCGATGTGCCCGGGAGTGAAGTTCGAGACGCCGATCGACCGGACGAGACCGTCCTCGCGGAGTTTGATCATCGCCTTCCAGGAATCGACGAACTTGCCGACCCGGGGGAGCGGCCAGTGGATCAGATACAGGTCCACGTACTCCACGCCGAGCCGCGCCCGGGACTCCTCGAAGGAGGCGAGGGTCTCCTCGTAGCCGTGGTGGCGGCCCGGCAGTTTCGTCGTCACGAGGATCTCCTCGCGCGGTACGCCGCTGCGGGCGATGCCACGGCCGACGCCGGTCTCGTTGCGGTAGTTCGTCGCCGTGTCCACCAGGCGATAGCCCATGCGCAACGCACCGGCGACAGCCTCCTCGGCCGTCGCGTCGTCCATCGGCCAGGTGCCCAGACCGATGGCGGGGATCTTCGTTCCGTCGTTGAGCGTGTGCGTCGGGATGCTGATCACGGTCTGACCTTCCCTTGACTGTGCGGTACACCAAGTATGGGCGACCGCGACCCCTGTCGCCCCGCGCGGGGATCGCTGACACGATCTTCCTTGGAACCGGTACGACCTGGGTACGGACCCGGTAGGGGGACCTGGCACGGACGACCGGCCGGGCACGTAGAACGACGGAGCGGGCATGACGACGGACAGCAGCGGAGCGACGACGGACGAGGCGGTGCGCGTGGACGGCATGGAGGTGCGGCCGGCTTCCGGGCACATCGGGGCCGAGATCACCGGTGTCGACCTGGCCGGTGAACTCGACGACGCCGTGGTCGCCGCGATCCGGACGGCGGTGCTGCGCTGGAAGGTCGTGTTCTTCCGCGGGCAACGGCTCGACCACACCGGGCATGTCGCGTTCGCGCGCCGCTTCGGGGAACCGGTCGTGCTCGGGCGGCGCGGCAGCGCGTCACCGGCCGGCTTCCCCGAGGTCGAAACGACCGCCGACCGGCTGGAGTTGGGCGGCCGGTTCGGCATGGAGCACGAGGAGTGGCTGGAGCGACGCAGGCACACACTCCTGCGCGGCTGGCACTGCGACCACGGTGCCCGCGTCGACCCGCCCGCCGCGACGATCCTCCGCGCGGAGACCGTCCCGCCGTACGGCGGCGACACCACCTGGTCGAATCTGGCGGCCGCGTACGCCGGACTGTCGCAGCCGGTGAGGGAGTTCGTGGACGGACTGCGGGCCGAGCACCGGCTCGGCGTCGGCTATCAGCCGCGCCCCGGCGACGACGCGTACGTCCGTCACCTCCTGGACCACCAGGTCGCCTCGGTGCACCCGCTGGTACGGGTGCACCCCGAGACGGGGGAGCGGGTGCTGTTCGTCAACGGCTACTACCTGGAGCAGATCACCGACGTCTCCCGCGCGGAGAGCGCCGCGATCCTGGAGATGCTGCTCGCGCAGGCGACCCGGCCCGAGTACACGGTCCGGTTCCGCTGGGAGCCGGGCAGCGTGGCCTTCTGGGACAACCGGGCCACCATCCACCTCGCCCCCAGCGACAACGCCCACCTCGGCTTCCCGCGGACCATGCACCGCGTGATGCTCACCGGCGACATACCGGTCGGCGTCAACGGCAAGCCGTCCGAACCGATCGTCGGCACCGAGCCGGGCCGCTGGTGACACGGAAGTCAGACGGTGGGCTTCCACCCGAGCGCCGGCCCCAGCTTTGTCGCCATGTCGGTCAGGATCTGTACGTAGTCCTCGTGCTCGAAGGTGAACGGCAGCGCGAACGCCACCTCGTCGATCTCCCTGAACGCGGCGTGCGCGTGCAGGAGTTCGGCGATCTCGTCGGAGGTGCCGACGATGTCCGGCGCGAACATCAGCCGGGCCGGGCCCTGCGGTGACGTCGTACGGGGAGTGCGCTTGCGGGCGAAATCCTCGTACTTCGCGCGCTGTTCGGGCGACGCGGAGTCGGTCGGGACGACCACCAGGCCCTGGGAGACGCGGGCGGCCTCGCCGTCGGGGTGGTGGGCGCGGAACGTGCGGATGTGGGAGAGCTGGATCTCGGCGAAGTCCCTTGACTCGTCCGGCCCTTCGGCCTTGACGACACTGCTCGTCAGGAAGTTCATCCCGTGCTCGCCCGCCCATGTCGCCGACCCCGCGCTGCCGCCGCCGTACCAGAGGCGACGCCCCAGCCCGGGGGAGTGCGGCTGCACCCGGTCCGAGAACACCTCGAAACCCTCGACCCCGCTGAAGTCGGTGGCCGGTTCGCCGCGCACGAAGTCCAGGAGGCGGCGCACCCGCTCGTAGCTGAAGTCCTCGACGTCGGCGGTGTCGGGGTACAGCGCCTCCTTGAGCTGGTCGAAGTGCATCGGCGGGCCGACGCTGACGCCCGGGTTGATCCGGCCCCCGGACAGGATGTCGACGGTCGCCAGGTCCTCCGCCAGCCGCAGCGGGTTCTCCCAGCCGAGCGGGATCACCGCCGTGCCGAGTTCGATACGGCTGGTGCGCTGCGAGGCCGCCGCCATGACGGCGACGGGGGAGGAGATGCCGTACTGGAGGTGCCGGTGGCGCAGCCACGCGCTGTCGAAGCCCAGGCGCTCGCCCAGTTCGATGATCTCCAGCGTGGACTCGTGGCCACGGCGCGGATCGGCCTCGTCGAAGAGGCCGATCGTGAGGAAGCCCAGCTTCCGCAGCGGGCGTGAGGTGGGCGGCACGGGCTCCTCCGGCGGTCGTACGTCAGTTCTGTTCTGTCCTGATTGTGACAGGCGAACATTGCGCGCGTGTGATCAGTTCAGCGGGATGG
This sequence comes from Streptomyces sp. P5F9, assembly GCF_057961495.1. Taxonomy (NCBI): domain Bacteria; kingdom Bacillati; phylum Actinomycetota; class Actinomycetes; order Kitasatosporales; family Streptomycetaceae; genus Streptomyces; species Streptomyces sp. P5F9. The sequence continues at coordinate 34,919 of NZ_JBXVPZ010000008.1, forward strand.
CGATCTCGTCCTCGACCGGCGGGTCCATCTCCTGGGCGCGGTTGCCGGTGGCCGCGAAACAGCGCAGGCGGATCGCCTCCGGGGTCACGTCCAGCCGCAGGAAGCACTTGAAGAACGGCGGACTGTACGTCACCGAGCTGGGCGAGAAGAGCTGCGTGTAGATCTTGCGCACCGGGAGGCGGAAGCGCGAGCGGCGGTCGGGACGGCCCCCGGCGCCCAGCAGGCTCGCGACCAGGCGGACGCGGCGGGTGATCCGGACGGGCGGGCCCGGGGCGCGGGTCGGCGGGATACCGAGGCGCTCGCAGATCACGGCCGACGCCTCGGCCTCGGTCAGGGTGAAGAAGCGGCGCAGGTGCAGTCGGCGCCCGTACAGCCTGCTGTAGAAGGCGAGGGAGTCGCCACGCAGCGGATAGCAGCGGAAGTCCTGCTCGCCGACGTTCGCGATGTCGACGCGCGGCACGGTGTGGGTCGCGTGCATGAACGCGCCGCCGCCGCCCGAGACCACGTACTGGAGTGTGCGGCCGTCCGCCAACTGGACCGGATAGCGCTGGTAGTTGTGGATGTCGCCGCCGATCGCGGCGACGAAGCGGTGGGCCGGATCGCTGACGATGTCGTCGACCGTGCCGCCGCCCTCGATCGCGCAGGGGTGGTGCTCACCGTCGACGTACAGCGGCGAACCGGTGATGAGGATCTTCGGAGTGGGCCCCTTCGCCACCTCACGCAGCCAGGCGCCCTGTTCGGCGTCGATCGTGCCCAACAGGCCCGTGTCGATACCGATGATGCGCACCGGACCCGCGTCGATCGCCCAGTACGGGCCCGGCTGCACGGCCTGTTGGACCGGTGAGGAACGCAACTCCCGTGCCTTGTCCAGGCGTTCGCCGTCGGACGGGCTGGGGCGGTGCCACAGCAGCGAGCGCCACCAGGCACGTGTCAGCGGGCGCGGCGCCTTCGGTGCGGGCAGCGCCGGCGCGTCGTCGCAGAAGACGCGCATGAAACCGCCGAGACCCTCGTACCAGTCGTGGTTGCCGGGTATCGCGTAGATCGGCGCCGGATAGGCCTGGTACGGGCGGAAGAACTTCGTCTCGTAGTCGTCCGCAGCGCCGACGGGATAGATGACATCACTGGCGACGACCGCGAAGGCCGTTTCCTGACTGGCCTTCAGAAAGCCCGGCACAACGGCGTATTGGGGATCGTCGCCCTCGCCCGTGTCACCGATGACCATGAAGGAGAAGGTGTCGGGATCGTCGCGCCGGATCACCTTGTCGGCGGGAGCGCCGGCGGCGGCGCGCTGGGCCACCCAACGGCTGCGGGTGGGGCCGGTCGGGTCCCCGAACCAGGAGGCCAACACGCCGTTGCGCGCGGCCCACAGAGTCTTCGGGCTGAGCCACGAGACCTTCTCGACATGGGACGGCATGAGCTGCTGATACGCGCCGCGCTCCGCGGTGCCCCAACCGGCGCCTTCGGGAGTATCGCGTGAAGATTCAGACACCGGTGAACGGTAACAACGAGCCAGCGCGGTACGAGAGGCAGGGGCCTGGCAACATCAACTCGACGATGCTCAACCGAAAGGCCCCCCGCATGCCCGGCGAAGCCGACTTCATCGACCTGGTCCCCGACCCCGAACTCCGTTCGGACCGGCTGCTGTTGGGCATCCGTCACTTCGACGAACCCTTCCTCCTCTCCGTCTCCCTCTCCCAGGGCCTGGGCTCCAGCGAGCTCTGGCTGGACCGGGGGAAGGCGGGCCGGACCTGGCTCGCGGAGTTCCGCCGGGTCGGCGACCGGGTCCTGTTCGCCGTCCGCAACAAGCACTTCCTGACCTCCGGCGACGCGGCCGCCATGCGGGCCGGGGACGAGTCGTTCGCGCTGTCCGTGCTGTGGAGCGGTCCCGTGCTGCGCGAGGAGAACGGCGCGGCGGTCGTCGACGCCACCGGGCTCGTCGTCGCCGACCACGACGCGATCGCCGAGCATCTGCACGCCCGCGAGCAGGGCGACTACACGATCGACGCGTCCACGAGCCTCCCGCTGGTCGCCGACAGCCGCACCGGACCCACCGCCGTCCGGCTGCCCGCGCTGCTCACCTTTCGGGGCCCCGGCCGGGGACCGGCGGTCCGGGCCGTCGCCGCCGACCCGCGCGCCCTCACCGTCGTCCAGCAGCTGAACCTGCTGCGGCTGCCCGCGTCCCCGCTGCCGGTACGGCGCTACCACCCCGCCTCGGGCGGCTATGCCATCGGCTACGCCGACCACGGCCTCGTCGGCCGGGCGAGCACTCAGGTCAAGCTCCAGCCCCGCTTCCGCGCGGAACCCGGCGGCGCCCCGATCGTCTTCCAGATCGACCCGGCCGTCCCCGAACCCTTCCGCTCGGCGGTCGTCGAGGGCGGCAACTGGTGGCAGCGGGCCTTCGCCCGGATCGGACTCCCCGACGCCTACCGGGTCGAGCCCGGCGGTGACGGCTTCGACCCGTACGCCTCCGACGTCAACGGGGTGGTCTGGGTGCACCGGGCGGGCCGCGGCTGGTCCCTCGGCCAGGGCCTGACCGACCCCCGCACCGGCGAGATCCTGCACGCCCGGGTACGGCTCGGCTCCCAGCGCGTCGAACAGGTCCGCGCCCTCGGCGAGGCCCTCCTCGCACCCTACGGCCGCCCGGACGAGGCCGAACGGCTCGCCGCCGTCGAGGAGTTGGTGCTCGCCCGGCTGCGTCAGCTCGCCGCGCACGAGATCGGCCACGCGCTCGGCTTCATGCACAACTTCGCCAGTACGGGACACCCCGAGCCGTCCGTCATGGACTACCCGCACGCGCGGATCGGCGTCACGGAAGAGGGCGACCTGGACCTGTCCGCCGCGTACGGCACGGGACTCGGGCCGTGGGACCACTTCCTGGTCGCGCACGGCTACGGCCGGTTCGGTGAAGGCGCGGAGGAGACCGCGCTCGCCCAACTGCGCGCCGACGCGGCCGAGTCGGGCCTGATCTATCTCTCCGACGAGGACGCCCAGGGTCCGAACGCGGCGCACGCCGACGCCGTGACGTGGGTCAGCGGGCCGGACGCCCTCCAGGCGCTGGAGACGATGCTGCGGGTCCGCCGTATCGCACTGGACGGCTTCTCCCGCGGGGTACTGCCGCCCGACCGGCAGACCGGCGAACTGGAGGAACGGGCCGTCCTGTTGCACCTCCTGCACCGGCACGAGGTGACGGCCGTGGCCCGGCTGGTGGGCGGGGTGCGCTACGCGTACGGCCTCGCGGGCGAGGCCGGCCGGGGCGCGCAGGCCGTCGACGCGGCCACCCAGCACACGGCGCTGACCCGACTCGCCGAACTGCTCCACGCCGAGCAACTCGCCCTGCCCGGCTCGGTGTTGGACATCCTCACCCCGCCCGCGATCCGCTACGGCCGGACGGATCAGTACCTCGACACGGCTGCCGGGCGGGTCTTCGACCCCTTCGAGGCCGCACGGGTCGCGGCCGCGCTGGTCACGGAGCAGCTGCTGGACCCGGCCCGGCTCAACAGGGTGGCCTGGCAGCATGCCGCCGACCCGGCGGCGCCCGGTGTCACCGACCTCGTCGACGCGCTCCTCGCCGCCACCTGGCGTCGTACTGACCCGGTACCCGCCGAACTGCCCGGCGGGACCGCCGTACAACACGCGGCGGACTGGACCCTCCTGAACCACCTGCTGACACTGCTCGACGACACGGCTCTCCACGCACCGGTACGCATGTCGCTGCGCGGTGCCGCGCGACGGCTAGGGACGGAGCTGCGGTGCCAGGGCGACGAACAGGCGCGTGAGGCGGGCGAGTTGATCCGGGCGTTCCTCGCCGACGCCGGGTCGGTGCGGGTCGACCCACTGCCCCGGGTGCCGCCGGGCGCGCCCAACTGAGCCAGCTGTAGGGCCACGTGACGGCTACGGCGGTCGCCGGCTCAAGTCGGGCCGTGGCGGGCGGTGTCGGTCACCACTCCCCGGGACGCTGCGGTGTGCCGTACGGGTCCGGGCGGCCGCCCGCGGGAGCGGCCGGAGTGTTGTGGGCGCCGCGGGGATTCGGCGGCGAAGGGATGGCGGGGCTGCCGTACGAGGCCTGTCGGTTCGGCGTCGGGCCGACGGGGTTTCTGCGGGTGTACCGGCTCCGGCTCCGGCGGCTGCCCGGTGGAGCGGGTGGGCTCTCCGACCCGCCAGGTCGGCCGACCGCCGGGCGGCCCGCCGTGTCGAAGAGGGAGTCGGGGCGCTGGGCAGCCTGCTTGCCGCCGGTGTCCGGGCCCACCGGATGGCGGACGAAGGAGCGGTCCCAGTCGCCCTCGCCCATCACCAGCAGCGGGTCGAACATCACGACGACCCCGGCCAGCAGCAGGAAGATCGCCGGTCCCAACAGCATGGGAAGCAGAATGGAGTTGGCGGAGTCGCCCGTCCACGCCCCGCCGGTCCCGTGCAGATGGACGCTCACGGCGGCCATGCCCGTGTAGTGCATCCCGGAGACGGCCACGCCCATCACCAGGCTGGCGCCCAGGCTCGCCAGGAAGCCGCGGATGGAGACGGCCGCCCACAGGGCCGCCGTCGCGGCGACGATCGCGATCACCACGGAGAGCACGACCGTACTGGTCCGGTACTCGATGTCGCCGTTCAACTTCAGGGCCGCCATGCCCAGATAGTGCATGGCGGCGACTCCTAACCCGGTGATGACGCCGGCCGCGGAGAGCGTGCCGGGGGTCGCGCCGCGGTAGCCCACGGCGAAGACGCCGATGCCGACCACGACGATCGCCACGGCCAGACTCAGCGCCGTGAGGCCGATGTCGTAGCCGATCCGGGTCTCCTCGACCTGGAAGCCCATCATCGCGATGAAGTGCATCGTCCAGATGCCGCTGCCGATCGACGTCGCGCCGAGCGCGAGCCAACCCGCTTTCCACGACTGCTTGTTGTGCAGGGACCGCACCACGCAGCGCAGTCCCAGAGCCCCTCCCAGGCTGGCCATCAGATAGGCGGCCACCGGGGTCACCGCACCGTAGCGGAACCCGTCGATCGTGCCTTGCATGAGCCAACTCCCCCCAGAGTTGTGGCTTCTTGTGAGGGGAGTATGTATGGATCAGGGCCCAGGGACGCAACCCTTTCACGCCGATAGCCGGTTAACTCTGCGCTTCCGGTGGATCACTCCGGCCACATCGAGGTCGATACGGGGACAGAAGCGGTCAGGGCTGTTGCGGCTTCTCGCGGTCGATGAAGTCGTTGGCCTTGTCCTGCGCCATGTCGACCTGCTTGGCGTGCTTGCCGCCCGTGCGCTCGTCGACCATGTCTCCCGCCCGGTCCACCCCTTCCTTGGCCTTGTCCGAGTGCTGGCCCAGCATTCCCTTGACCTTGTCCATGATCGACATGGCTGTCCTCCTTCGGACGTGCGTTGGCCCTCCCAGCATCCCCCCGCTTTCCTCATGCCGCATTTCGGGTGATTCCTGGGTTCAGGCGCGTACGAGCGGCTCGACCCCGTCGGTGTCGCGGGCCTCCCGGGTGCGGGACACGGCGAGCAGGAGTGCCTGGAGGACCGCTCCGGACAGGCCCACCCCCAGGGCGAACCGGTAGCCGACCCGGTCGGCGAGGAGGCCGCCCAGGGGGGCGCCGACCGCGACCATGCCCCAGTTGAACGAGCGGATCGTGGCGTTCATCCGTCCCCGCAGCCGCTCGGGCGTGACCGCCTGGCGATAGCTCATCTCGACCGGGCTTTCGAGCGAGATGGCGCCCGAGACCACGAAGAAGGCCAGCGACACCGAGACCAGGGCCCACGGTCCCCGCTGGGCGAGGACCAGCGGCAGCCAGCCGACGGCGGCGACGAGACGGCCCACGATCAGGACGGCGCCGACGTCGAACCTCCGCGCCGCCCGTGCGGAGAACGCGCCGCCGAGCACTCCGCCGAGGCCCGCGCAGGCGTACGTCACGCCCAGGCCGAAGTCCCCGATCCTGAGGTCACGCAGCGCGAAGACCACGAAGACCGTACTGACGACGGTGTTGAAGAGGAGCATCAGGTGCGAGGTCAGCGCGATGGACGCCAGGGTCCGGTGGCGGTAGACCCAGGCCGTCCCCTCGCGCAGTTCGCTGAGCAGACCGCGCCGCCGGCCGCGATCGGGAACCGGGTCGTGGGCCCGTACCGAGGCCAGCAGCAGGCCGGACACCAGATAACTGACGGCGTCCACGAGCACGGCCAGCGGCGCGCCGACCAGCTTGATCAGCACTCCGGCGATCAGTGGCCCGGTCGACCCGGCCGCCGTGTCGGCCTGCCCCACCCGGGCATAGCCCGCGTTGAGGAGTTCCTTGGGGACCAGCTGCGGGACGTAGGAGTGGTTGGCCGCGTCGAAGAACAGGCAGAGCACCCCGAAGGCGAAGACACACGCGCACAGCGCGGCGATGCCGAGCCGGTCCATCGCGTACAGGAGCGGGATCGCGCCGAGGAGGACGGCTCTGCCGAGATCCATGGCCACCATGACCGGCCTGCGCCGGCAGCGGTCCACCAGCACCCCGGCCACGAGCCCGAAGAGCAGATAGGGCGCCCAGCGGGCCGCGTTGACCAGACCCACCTCCGTGGCGGAGGCGCTCAACGTGACGGCGGTGAGGATCTGCAGTGCCAGCCCGGAGATCTGCGAGCCGAACGACGAGATCGCGGAGGCGGTCCAGAAGCGTACGTACCCAGGAACGTCCACCAGGCGCGGCATGATCGGATCGTAGCAAGTGACCCTTCGGCCACGGCAGTTGTGCCACCGGTCACGGCAGCACCGACGACGCCACCGCCCTCCCCGCCAGCAACGCGGCGACCGGATCGGCCGCCTCGTCCAGTTCGATGAGCACCGTGTCCGCGCCGGGCGTCCGGGACATCACGTCGGCCCAGCACTTCCAGTCGACGATGCCCGAGCCCAACTCGGCCATGTAGGGCTGCTGTTGGGCGAAGACCGTCTCGTCGATGGTGAGTTCCACGTCGATCGGCCGGACCGCGTCCTTCCAGTGCGCCAGGGCGACGCGCCGCGCGTGACGGCGTGCCACGGCCACCGGATCACCTCCGCCGAGCGCGATGTGGCACGAGTCGGGGCACAGCCAGACGTAGCGCGGATCGGTGAAGGCCATGAAGAGGTCGATGTCACGCTCGTACCAGAGCGTGCTGTTGGACTCCGTGTGGAAGGCGAGCCGCACACCCTGCCGGGAGACGGCCTCGCCCACCGCGTGCGCGATGTCGGCCATGCGCGTCATGTACGGGGCGTCGACGAAGAGGGGCGGCCGCGTCCCGAACGTCGTGCGCATGGGGAGCCCCGCGACGAGGAGTTCGGCCCCCACGTCGACGAGGAAGGCCGCACGCCGTTCGGCGTCGGCGACGATGGCGGGGAGGTTGTCGGCGTCCCGCCAGTCGGGGCTGTCCTCCCCGGCGACGAACGCGCTCACGACGGCCAGGCCGCGGGACACCAGCTCGCGGCGGAAGCCCTGCGCGCTGCCGAAGGCCCGCAGCGCAGACTCGATGTCGCCCGGCGCGAAGGTGAGTTCGAGGCCCGTGACGCCGGCCTCGTCCAGCGCGTCCATCACCCGCGCCCAGAAGCGGTCGGGATGAGCCAGCGCCCACGCGCGAACGGCGTCGGCGGACGGGAGACCCCAGAAGTCCGGGTGGTAGAAGGTGACGACATCGGTCGCGAAACGCGGGGTCACTCGGCACCTCCGCGCGCGTTGTAGACGACGACACCGTCCGCCTCGTCGACGGCCTTGCGGTAGTTCCGGAACACGGCCAGCGCCTCGTCCCGGAGCACATCTCCTACGACCTCGATGCCCCGCGCCTCGAACTGCTCGGCCCAGTCCGTGCCGAGCGGGCCCTCGTCGAACGTGGTGATCTCCTCCAGCTCCGGACCCTCGCCCGCGACCACCAGACCGCGCACCCCGGACCACAGGGCGGCGCCGTAACACTGGACGCAGGGGCGCCAGTTGACGACCAGCTCGTGCGTCGGGAGGCCGGAGGCGCCCAAGTCCCAGCCGCCGGTGGCCACTTGGGCCAGGCCGAGGGCCATGACCTCGGCGTGTGCGCTGGAGACTCCGGAGGCGAGAACGACGTTCACGCCCACGGAGACGATGCGGCCGGTGTCACGCTCGGCGACGAGGGCCGCGAACGGACCGCCGTTGCCCTCACGCCAGTTGCGGTCCGCGAGCTGGTGCACGAGGCGCATCCGGTCCTCGCGTCCGGGGACGACGGCGGGCACGTCGGCCAACTCGTCGTCGATCCACGCCGGCAGCGCCACGCGGTATTCCTTCACGATGTCGATCACGTTCGGGCTTCCTTCACGTTCGGGCTTCCGCTCAGCGCGCGGCGAGCGGAGCGGTGCGGGTGGTGACGGCACGTGCGGTTCGTACGGCTGTCACCGCGCCGGTCAGCGTCACGTTGGCGGCCATCGGCGTGGGGATCACGCCGGTACCGGCGATGTACAGGTTGTCCAATCCCCACACCCGGCCGTCCGGGTCGCACACGCTGGTCCCGTCGTCGGCGGTGCCCGAGCGGACGGTACCGGTCAGGTGCAGGGACGAGCCGGGCGGGAGCAGGGCGAGTTCGGTCGCGGGGTCGAAGGGGCCGAACTCCTCGGCCAGTGACCGGACTTCGGCGAGTCCCCGGTCGATCAGCGCGCGGTCGGTGTCCGTGTAGGCGAACTCGACGCCGATGCGCGGCAGTCCGGCGAGGTCCGTCTCCGACTCCGAGAAGACCAGCCGGTGTTCGGGGCGGGACTCGACCGGGACGAGCAGCGACAGACCCACGGCGTGTGCGAGGGCGCGGCCGTGCTCGTCGACGTACGTCCGGTTCATGATCTGACCGTGGAACGGCTGTGCCGCCCCGTTCTGCGGCAGCCACAGCGAGTCCGTGCTGAACTCGCCCGGGCGGGGGAGCGGCAGATCGTCCAGGGCGATGCCGAACCGGTCGAGATCCAGGAGCACTTGGGCGGTGATGAACGCGTGCTCGTTGAGGTGGCGGCCCAGCGCCTCGGGGCGGATGCCCGAGGCGAACAGCAGTTGCGGGGTGCGCAGCGCGTCGGCGCACACGATCACCGTGTCCGCGCGGAGTTCGGACTCCGTGCCGTCGGCGACGCGCCGCAGTCGGGCGCCGGTGGCACGGCCGTCCGAGACGAGCAGCCGGGTCGCAAGGGTCCCCGTCAGCAGGGTGAACGCCGGGTCACCGCCCGCCGCGATCGCCGGGAAGATCGTCCCCGGCGCCGTGCGCGGCATGGAGCCCGAGTCCGTCGCCGTGACGGCCATCGGCATCGGCTGCGGGCGCCGGTCGTCGGGTGCGGTGTCGTCGTAGCGGCGGCGCAGGACGTCGAGGACGGTCCGGCCGACCTCGGTCGGGCCGATGGGGGACGGGGAGACGGCGAGCAGGCGGCGCGCGGTGTCCAGGTCGGCCGCCCAGCCGGCCGGGTCGCCGAAGTCGAAGACCTCGGGTCCGGCCGGCCACGGGGTCGCGGCGGTCCAGTGGACGCCCATGCCGCCCGCGTTCCACGCGAACGCGGTCGCGGGCATCGCCTCGGCGTCCTCGCCGAAGGCCAGCGCGTGGAACATGCCGGGCGGCAGGCCGGCGAGGCTGTCCGCGACCTCGCGCACCACCTCGGCGCCGGTGTACATGCCCTGGATGCCGGAGTCGACCCGCTCGTTGTACCGCGACCAGACGGCCGGGTCGGCCACGTCGTGCAGATGCAGTCCCGGCGCCTCGCCGATCGCGCTGCCGCCGTCGACCATCGTGATGCCCAGCCCTGGATCGCTCTCCCGCAGCAGCCGGGCCACCACGGAACCCATGATGCCGCTGCCCACGATGAGGACGTCGGTGTGCGGGGTGTCGGTCACAGGGAGACTCCAAAGTCGTTTGCCGTGGGGGGAGTTAGGGACTGAGGACGAGCGGGCCGAACAACTCGGTGTCCATGCTGTCGAGCGCCAGCTTCACGGCGCCGATCAGCGCGGCGTCGCGGCCCAGTCCGGTGGCGCGCAGTTCGATCGCGGGGGTACGGGCGGCGCGCATCGCCTCGCGGACCCGGGGGAGCAGCACATCGGCCGCGTCCTCCAGACCGCCGCCGAGCACGATGAGCGAGGGCGCGACCGTCCACGACAGAGTGGTGAGGATGGAGGTGATGTTCTCGACGAACTCGTCGACCTCGGCGAGCGCTTCCGCGTCTCCGGCACGGGCCTGGTCGAAGCGTTCCCGAGCCACTTTCCGCTGGGCCGCCTCCGGTGAACTCAGCAAGGCCACCGGGCGGTCGGCGATCGTGCCGGTCGGGATCGACCGCGCCTCGACGATCTCACCCGCCGCGCCGTCCAGACCCCGGTGCACGGCCCCTCGGATCAGGATGCCGAGACCGGTCCGGTTGCCGAGGATCGCCCACACCACGTTGTCGTGGTCACCGGCCACACCCCGCCAACGCTCCGCCAGCGCACCGAGGTTGGAGTCGTTGTCCGCGAACCAGGGCATCCGGACGCGTTGTTCGAGCTCCTTGGGCAGATGCACGCCCTCCCAGCGCGTGGTGTGCACCAGGCGTCGTACGACACCTTCGTCGTCGATGGCGCCACCGGCCGCCACCGCACCCGCGCGCAGCCGTTCCAGCGAGCCACCCGCGTCGTCGAGCGCCTCCCGCACCAGGGCAGCCGCGTCGTCGAGCGTGGCCTGAGGGTCCTGGTAGGCGCGCAGCGGGCGGTGTGCCCGGCCGACGATACGGCCGCGTACGTCGGCGATCACGGCCGAGGCGTCAGCGGTGTTGATGTAGACGGCCGCCAACAGGGCGTGCTCGGCGCGCAGTTCGTACCGCCGGGCCGGTCGCCCGGCGGAGCCGCTGACGGGTATCCGCTCCAACTCGGCCACCCAGCCCGCCTCGACGAGCGAGTCCAGGATCAGCTCGATGGTACGGCGGGACAGCCCGGCCCGTTCGGCGAGCGCGGTCAGTGTCGTGGGCCCCGCGGACACCGCGAGCGCGCGCAGGACGACCGAGGTGTTGACGCGCCGCACGGCGCTCTGGTTCATCCCCGACATCAACACCCTTCCGCCTCCTCGGACCTGCCCCGTGCGACGGACGCCAACCCACAGGTCTCGGTCACCTGTGTCACCGCATCCCCGATCCGGCGATCCCCTGCACGAAGTACCGCTGCAGGAACAGGAAGAGCACGAGGACCGGCAGCATCACGACGATCGCGCCGGCGAGGACCAGGCCGTAGTCGGTGACGTGCTGGGCCGCCTGGCTGGTGGCGGCGAGGCCGACCGGGAGGGTGTAACTCGCCGTGCTCTGGGCGACGATGAGTGGCCAGATGAAGTTGTTCCACGAGTTCAGGAACGACATGATCGTGATCGTCGCGACCGCCGGACCGGCCAGCGGCAGGAAGATCCGGAAGAAGATCCGGAACTCGCCCGCGCCGTCGATACGTGCCGCCTCCAGCAGCTCGTCGGGGACGGACTGCGCGTACTGCCGCATGATGAACACCGAGAGCGGGAGCGCCACGCCCGGCAGCGCGATCCCGGTCAGGGTGTCGGCGAGGCCCATGTCGACGGTGATCACGAACTGGGTGACGAACACCGTCGTGAACGGCACCATCATCGCCGCCATCACCCCGCCGAACGCGAGACGTTTGCCCGCGAACTCCAGCTTGGCCAGGGCGTATCCGGCCGCCGACGCGGCCACGATGTTGCCGATCACCACCATGAGGGCGACCAGGACACTGTTGGTGAGGAAGCGTCCGAAGCCCTCGGTCCGGAACAGCCGCACGAAGTTGTCGAGCGTGACGTGCTGCGGCAGCCACGCGCCCGGGTCGGAACGGATCTCGTCGAGACCGCGCAGGGAACCGCTGACCACCCAGAAGAAGGGCAGCAGCGTGAGCAGCGCGCACAGGACCAACGCGCCGTACAGCAGGGGGCGTCCAACGGACCGTGTGCGTACGGCGATTGGGTCCTCGGCGGCGGTGGCGATCAGGTCGGCGTCGGCGTCGTTCAACGACGCGGCTACGGCGGTCATGTGCGGGGCCTCAGCAGTCGGAACTGGACGACACTCACCAGCAGCACGAGCAGCAGCATCACGAAGGACGCGGCCGAGGACGTGCCCAGCTGGCCGGAGCCGAACTGGTGGTAGGTGTACAGCGACACGGACTCGGTGGACCCCAACGGGCCGCCGTCCGTGAGGAGATAGGGCTCGTCGAAGACCTGGAGGTAGAAGACGGTCAGCAGTACCGACACCATGAGGGTGGTCGGGAGCAGCAGCGGCAGGGTGATGTGCCTCAACTGCCGCCAGCGGCCCGCCCCGTCGAGCGCGGCGGCCTCGTACACGTCCTCCGGTACGGCCTGCAGCCCGGCGAGGAACAGCACCATCGCGGTGCCGAAGTTCCGCCAGACCCCGAGCAGGATCACCACAGGCATCGCGAGGTGCGGATCGTCCAGCCAGTTCGGCCCGGCGAGACCGACGTAGCCCAGCGCCTTGTTGACGGTGCCGCCCGCGTTGAAGGCGTACTGCCAGATCAGGGCGACCGCGACGACGTTGGTGACGACCGGCGCGAAGAAGACCGTACGGAACACCCCGCGCAGCCGCCGGATCCCGGAGTTCAGCGCGACGGCCAGCGCGAAGCCGATCGCCATCGTGAGCGGGACCCCGACGGCCACGAAGACGCCGGTGTTCAGGATGTCCCGCAGGAAGGTCGGATCCTGGAACAGGCGCAGGTAGTTGTCCAGGCCGGTGAAGTCGACGGCGAGGGGATGCCGCAGGTCCGAGCCGCGCAGGTCGGTCAGGCTGAAGCCGAGCGCGGCCACCGTGGGGATCGCGGTGTAGAGCAGGAACACGACGGCGAACGGCGCGAGGAACAGCCAAGCGACCGCCGTACGACGGGAGTTGCGTGCCCGGCGCCGCGTTCCCGGGACGAGCGTGGTGGTCATCCGCGGCTCACTCCGCGCCTGTGCCGAGGCTCTTGGCGTACGCCTGGACGCTCGCGGCCGCCTTCTCCGCGGTCTGCGTGCCCTTCGCCACGGTCTCCATCTCCTTGCCCAGCCGGGTGGCGACCTGCTGCCAAGTGCCCACCTGCGGAAAGGCCTTGGTGTTCTTCAGCTGGGTGAGGAAGGCGTCCAGAAGCGGCTGCTTCTTGACGGCCGGAGCGTCCCAGGCCGAGATCACCGCGGGCAGTGAGCCGTACGCCGCGTACTGCGCGACCTGCGTGCTCGGCTTCGAGACGTACCGGACGAACTTCCACGACGCGTCCGTGTTCCCGCTGTCCGCGAGGACGCCCCAAGTCCCCCCGGCGGAGAAGGAGACGCTGCCCGAGGCACCGGCCGGCAGCGGTGCCGTGGCGACATTCGCCGCCGTCCAGCCGGTCTTCTTCGCGGCGGTGTCGAGCTGTCCGAGCACCCATGGACCGGTGATCATCGTGGCGGTCCTGCCGGACACGAAGTACGGCTGCGCGTCGAGGAAGGTGGGCGTCGCGGTGTCGGCCGAACCCGAGGTGAAGAACGACGCGTTGTACTTGAGCGCGTCGACCATCGCCGGAGTGTCGAGGGTCCAACTGCCGCTGGACGAAAGGAGGTTGCCGCCCGCCTGCCAGGCGTACATCGCGACGTCCTGGCCGTTGAAGATGTCCCAGCCGACGTCCGCCGCGAGGCCGTGCACGGCTCCGGCGCCCTTCAATGCCTTGAAGAACGGCACCATGTCGGCCCACGTGGTCGGTGCCGTGACGCCCGCCTTCTTGGCGAGGTCGGCGCGGTAGACGAGGGCGTACGTGTAGGCGTACCAAGGCACCGTGTAGGCCACGTCCTTGACCAGACCCGCGTCCCACAGGCTCTTGAAGAAGGCGCCGGAGTCGACGAGCCCGTCCGGCACCGGCCGCAGGATCGACGGGTCGAGGAACTGGGCCTGCGACTCGGGGAAGAACTGGGCCACATCGGGGCCCTTGCCCGCCGCGATCGCCGCCTGGAGCTTCGTGTAGTACTCGGAGTTCGGTATCAGCGTGAACTTCACGGTGACGTCGGGGTTCGCGGCCTTGAAGGGCTTGATCACCTTGTCGAGGACATCGGCGTCGCCCTGGGCGGCCCAGACGTTGACGGTGCCGGTGGCCGGCTTGTCGTCGATCGGCTTGGCCGTGGCCTTCGCGGTGGCGGTCGCGGTGTCGCCGCGCCCACAGCCCGTGAGGGCGAGGGTGCCGAGCAGAGCGGTACCGGCGGACAGTCTGAGGACGCCGCGGCGGGAGGGATCGGACACTCGGGGGCTCCTGTCTCATGGGGCGCTGAGGACAGTGAAGGGATGGCCGGATCTCCGGGATATCCGGAGGTCCGTGATTTTCGGGGAAAGCAGCGTTATCGGTCCGACGGCCGTCATACGGCTGATGGGACCTCTGTGGCTGACTGCGACGTTAGGAAGGGTCTGTTTCGCCGGCGTGGCTCAGCCGTCACGAATAATTTCGGAACTTGTAGCGAAATCCCTGACAGAGGGAAAACCCTTGAGTGCCCCTGACCTGCGTGACATGGACGGGTCAATGCTGCCATCCTCCACGCACCATCCCCACGGATCCTCCATGGATCGGTCAAGGTTCGGTAGGTCCCGCACAGCTCAGCTCTTCCCGGACAGCAGACCCGGCTGTCCGGTCTGTCACCGGCCGCGCCCGCGGCCGTCGCAGGAGGAGTACGAGTGAGACGCATTCCCCGCAAGCGGATGGCAGTCGGAGCCCTGGTCTCCACCGCCGCCTTCCTGGCCGTAGGCATCCAGTCGGTGCCCGCGACCGCGAAGCCCGCCTCCCCCCACCCGAGTCCGCTGCTCACCGGCAGCCTGGAGGCGAAGCTCACCCCGGCCCAGCGCTCCGCCCTGGTGAAGAGCGCCACGCAGAGCAGCACGAAGACGGCCCGCACCCTCGGCCTCGGCGCCAAGGAGAAGCTGGTCGTCAAGGACGTCGTCAAGGACAACGACGGCACCGTCCACACCCGCTACGAGCGCACCTACGCCGGTCTCCCCGTCCTCGGCGGTGACCTCGTCGTGCACACCCCGCCCGCCGCAGAGGCGACCGGCACCGTGAGCGCCACCTTCAACAACAAGCACACCCTCACGGTCCCCTCGACCACCGCGTCCGTGGCCAAGTCGACCGCCGAGACCAGGGCCCTGACGACCGCGAAGGCCCTCGACGCCAAGGCGCCGAGCACCGACAGCGCCCGCAAGGTCATCTGGGCCGGCACCGGCACCCCGAAGCTCGCCTGGGAGACGGTCGTCGGCGGGTTCCAGGACGACGGCACCCCCAGCCAGCTGCACGTCATCACCGACGCCACCACCGGCAAGGAACTCTCCCGCTTCGAGGGCATCCAGACGGGCACCGGCAACACCCAGTACAGCGGCTCGGTCTCGCTGAGCACCACGCTGTCGGGTTCGACGTACCAGCTGTACGACACCACGCGCGGCGGCCACAAGACGTACAGCCTCAACAACGGCACGTCGGGCACCGGCACGCTGATGACGGACGCCGACGACGTGTGGGGCACGGGCGCCGGCTCCAACACCCAGACCGCCGGCGCGGACGCCGCCTACGGCGCCCAGACGACCTGGGACTTCTACAAGAACACGTTCGGCCGCAGCGGCATCAAGAACGACGGCGTCGCCGCCTACTCGCGCGTCCACTACAGCACGGCGTACGTCAACGCCTTCTGGGACGACAGCTGCTTCTGCATGACGTACGGCGACGGCACCAGCAGCACCCACGCGCTGACCTCGCTGGACGTGGCCGGCCACGAGATGAGCCACGGCGTCACCTCCAACACCGCCGGGCTCAACTACACCGGTGAATCAGGCGGGTTGAACGAGGCGACCTCCGACATCTTCGGCACCGGCGTGGAGTTCTACGCCAACAACAGCAACGACGTCGGCGACTACCTCATCGGCGAGAAGATCGACATCAACGGCGACGGCACGCCGCTGCGTTACATGGACAAGCCGAGCAAGGACGGCGGCTCCGCGGACAGTTGGTACTCCGGCGTCGGCAACCTGGACGTCCACTACTCCTCGGGCCCGGCGAACCACATGTTCTACCTGCTCTCCGAGGGCAGCGGCACCAAGGTCATCAACGGCACCACCTACACCAGCACCACCTCCGACGGTGTCGCCGTCGCCGGTATCGGCCGGGCCGCGGCCCTGCAGATCTGGTACAAGGCGCTGACGACGTACATGACGTCCAGCACCAACTACGCCTCCGCGCGCACCGCCGCGCTCAGCGCCGCCGGGGCTCTGTACGGCACGACGTCCGCGCAGTACGCGGGAGTCGGCAACGCCTTCGCCGGCATCAACGTCGGCAGCCACATCACCGTGCCCACCAGCGGTGTCACGGTCACCAACCCGGGCAGCCAGTCCTCGACCGTCGGCACGGCGGTGAGCCTGCAGGTCTCGGCCAGCAGCACCAACAGCGGCACCCTGACGTACGCCGCGACCGGACTGCCGACCGGCCTGTCGATCAGCAGCTCCACGGGCGCCATCACCGGCACCCCGACGACCGCGGGCACCTACAGCTCCACCGTGACCGTCACCGACAGCACCGGGGCGACCGGCACCGCGTCCTTCACCTGGACCGTGAGTTCCAGCGGCGGGGGCGGCAGTTGCACCTCGACCCAGCTTCTGGGCAACGCGGGCTTCGAGTCGGGCGCCACCACCTGGACCGCGACCAGCGGTGTCATCACCACCGACACCGGCGAGGCCGCCCGCACCGGTTCGTACAAGGCCTGGCTCGACGGCTACGGCTCGACCCACACCGACACGCTGTCCCAGTCGGTGACGGTCCCGAGCGGCTGCACCGGTACGACGTTCACCTTCTACATCCACATCGACACGGCGGAGACCACCACCAGCACCGCGTACGACAAGCTGACGGTCACCGCCGGATCGACCACCCTGGCCACCTACTCCAACCTCAACGCGGCCAGCGGGTACGTCGCGAAGTCCTTCAGCCTGTCGGCCTTCGCGGGCACCACGGTCGCCCTGAAGTTCAGCGGAGTCGAGGACTCCTCGCTCCAGACCAGCTTCGTCATCGACGACACCGCCGTCACGACCAGCTGACCGATCCGTGAGTCCGGCACCCCGCACGCGCCCCCAGGCGTGCGGGGTGTCCGGTTCTCTCAGCTCAGCGGGTCCAGCGTCAGATAGGCCTGCTGCGGGTTCCCGTCGTTCACCAGGGACTCCTGGGCGCCGACGTCGTCGAACGCGAACGCGTACGCCTTGCCGTCGGCCATCTGCGCGTGGATCTTGCGGGCGTAGTGGTTGGTCACCGTGTCCAGGTAGAAGTTCGCCGTGGTGGTGTCCGGCTGGTTGGGGTTGACCAGGAGCGTGGAGCGGTTGAAGCCCGCGCACAGCGTGCGTGAAATCGGGCCGCGCACCAGGTCGTTGGGGGCGTCGAGGTACTTGGAGCAGCCGAAGATGCTGGCCGCGTCCGGCTTCTGGAAGGTCGTGACGACCGCCCCGGAGCTGTTGGTGAAGTTCATGACGTTGCCCGACACCCGGCCGTAGTACTTCGTGTTCGGCTGGTCGGCGAACGGCGTCACGGTCAGCGTCGACGACGAGTACTTCGACCAGACACGGTTGATGTAGTCGTCCATGACGGTGCTCGGCAGAGCGCCCGTCTCGATCCCGTACGTCGGTGAGAGCGCTCGCAGAACCGTGCCGTCGGACCGGGTCTGGATCAGGTTGGCCCAGCCGCCCGGCTGCCCGCGCAGCGCGTTGAAGAACCCGGTGTATCCACCCGACTTGAGATGCCCGGTGGAGGCCGTGCTCCCGTCGGACCGCTGAACCCCGACCGCGTACGGCACGGAGAACATGTCCACCTGGGTGCTGTTGATCCACAGCCCGGAGTCGTTCAGCGTGTACTCGGACCAGTTGAAGAGGATGTTGCGGTTCGGGTCCGTCGGATTCTGCACGGCCGGCTGCACCAGACCGCCGGTCGTCAGTTTGAACACCAGCTTCTGGCCGTACGAGAAGTAGATGCGGCCGGAGAACTTGGGGATCCGGATGGTCGTGGACTGCCCGGCCGCCGGGCCCGCGATCGACGCGTCCGGCGCCGGGGTGGGCGGGTTGCCCCCGGCCGGCCAGGCGTGGAACGTGCCGCTGGCGTCGGCCCAGCCCTGCTGGCCGGTGGCCAGGTTGGTGCCCAGGTCGTAGATGTAGACCGCGTCGCCGCGGCCCGAGTTGTTGGTGATCTTCAGCGGGATCGTGGCGGGCACCGTGGCGTCCGCCGTCACCGGTGTGGCCAGCGCGATCATCGTGGCCACCGCGGTCGCGGCACCCAGTCGACGCATGAGTCTGGCGAGCACTACTCACCTCCGTGTGGGGGGTGTACGAACAATTGGTCCGTACCTGCGTGAGAGCGCTCTCAGCGTCGCGCCGAGGCGCGGGCATGTCAATGAGTTGAACGAAAGGTGCCCTCGGCAACTCGCGCCGTGGGCACCTGGGTTGAATCAGTGAAAGCGGTCCGCCGATCAGAACGTACGGTCCAGCAGGTCGAGCAGCGCGACCCAGTGCCGCTCGTCGGCCTCCGCGTCGTACGCCGAGGTGTCGGCCTGCGTGTAGCCGTGCCGCGCACCCGGGTAGACCTCGCAGCGGTGCCGGACACCGGCCGCGGTGAGCGCGTCCTCGAACCGCTTGATCTGGTCCTCGGGCAGCGAGGGGTCCTGGTCGGCGTGGCCGAAGTACAGCTCGGTGGTGATGTGTTCGGCGGCCAGGTGCGGGCTGCCCGGGTCGTCGGTGGCCAGCCGCCCGCCGTGGAAGCCGGCCGCGGCCGCGACCCGGTCCGGGTGGGCACCGGCGGTGTACAGCGCGAGGCGGGCGCCCATGCAGTACCCGGTGATCGCTACCGGCCCGTCGGCGACCAGCGGGGACTCGGCCAGCCAGCGCAGATAGGCGCCGGAATCCCGCTCGATCAGTTCGGGATTCCAGGCGAACCCCATGATCAGCGGGCCGACCTTCTCGAAGATCTCGGGACGCCCGTCGTGATCGATGAACTCGGGCAGCTCGACCACAGGCGCGCGACCCTGCCGGTAGAACACGTTCGGCACCAGGACCGTGTAACCGGCCTCGGCCAGCCGGCCGGCCATCGACTTCAGGTGCGGGCGCAGCCCGAAGGCGTCCTGGTAGAGCAGCACGGCCGGACGGGGAAGCTCGTCGCCGGGATGCGCCAGATAGGCGTCGGCGACGCCGTCCTCGGTCGGGATGTCCACGGCTGTGCCCTGTACAGCGGTCATGGCGGGGGTGCCTCCGTGCGGATCGGCGCCGGACCGCCTGCCGGCCCGGCACGGCGTGTTCCGATCATCGTGGCACGCCCGCCTACGGCCCCTCCGCCGGGGTCGGCCGAAGCCGAACCGGGGTCACTCGAAGCGGGAGACGTCCCCCGCGCCCTTGCGGACGATCTCGGCCTCGCCGTTCGAGAAGTCGATGACGGTCGTCGGTTCCGTACCGCAGTCCCCGGAGTCGACCACCGCGTCCACCACGTGGTCGAGCCGGTCCTTGATCTCCCAGCCCTGGGTCATCGGCTCCTCCTCGTCGGGCAGGAGCAGGGTGCTGGACAGCAGCGGCTCGCCCAGCTCGGCCAGCAGCGCCTGGGTGACGACGTGGTCGGGGATGCGCACGCCCACAGTCTTCTTCTTCGCGTGCAGCAACTGGCGCGGCACCTCCTTCGTCGCCGGCAGGATGAACGTGTAACTCCCGGGCGTGGACGCCTTGATGGCGCGGAACACGTCGTTGTCGATGTGCACGAACTGGCCCAGCTGGGCGAAGTTCTGGCACACCAGCGTGAAGTGGTGCCGGTCGTTCAGATGCCGGATCGTCTTGATCCGCTCCATGCCGTCACGGTTGCCCAGCTGGCAGCCCAGTGCGTAGCAGGAGTCGGTCGGGTACGCGATCAGCGCACCCGAGCGCACACTGTCCGCGACCTGGGAGATGGTGCGGGGCTGCGGATTGTCCGGATGCACGTCGAAGTACTTGGCCACCCGCCGAGCTTATGCCGTGCCCGCACGGGTCGCCGCGCGGGCCCGCTGCGGCCGACCGGTCCGGCGGATGTGTACCCCGGGGAATCAGGGGAAGCCGACGAGAGCGCCCGGGTCTCTCCCCCGAACCCGGGCAGGACCGGCTCCGCCCGCGGCCCACCCCCGTGGCCGCGGCGGGGCGGTTCCACGCTTTCGCGTGGCTCAGCCGTGCAGCCGTACCGGCACTTCCCGCCAGCCGAAGGCGATGAAGGACGGCACCTGGCGCAGCTCGTCCGCCGCTACGGCGAGCCGGGCGTCCGGGAAGCGGTCGAAGAACGCGGGCAGCGCGGTCAGGGCCTCCACGCGGGCGAGCGGCGCGCCGATGCAGCGGTGCACGCCGATGCCGAACGACAGGTGGTCGTCGGCACCGCGGGCCGCGTCGAAGACGTCCGCGTCGGGGCCGTAGTGCGCGGGGTCGAGCCCGGCGGCCGCGAAGGTCGTGATGATGGCGTCCCCGGCCGGGACGGTGACCTCGCCGACGGTGAGGTCACTCACCGCGAACCGCAGCGGCAGCGAGGCGATGGACGGGTGGACGCGCAGGGTTTCGTCGACGACCGCGTCCCAGCCGATCGTCCCGGCGCGCACCTCCGCCAGCTGCTCGGGGCGCTTGAGCAGCGCGACGATCGCGTTGCCTATGAGGTTGACCGTCGTCTCGAAGCCCGCGCCGATCACCAGCAGCAGGGTGTACAGCAGCTCCTCGTCGCTGAGCCGGTCGCCGTCCTCGTCGCGCACCCGGATCAGTTCGGTGGTGAGGTCGTCGCCGGGGTGCTCGCTGCGGTGGGCGATCAGGGCGGGCAGCACCGTGCCGATCTGCCGCTGCACGGACGCCGCGTGCTCCGGAGAGGGGTCGGAGGTGTCCATGATGGCCGCGATCAGCCGACCCGTGTCGTCCACCAACTCGTCGGGGACACCGAACAGTTCGCAGATGATCCGCATCGGCAGGGGATGCGCGAGCGCCGCCCTGATGTCGACCACGTCGGCCTCGTCGGCCGCCACCGCGTCGAGCAGTTCCGTGGTGATCGCCTCCACCCGGGCGCGCATCGCCTCGGTACGCCGGTGGGTGAAGCTGGGCGCGACGAGTTTGCGCAGGCGGGCGTGGTCGGTGCCGTAGGTGGAAAGCATGTTGATGACACCGACCCAGCCCAACACCCAGCCCCAGGAAGGGTGTTCGCCGATCTCGGACCACAGGTTCCAGTGCAGCCGGGGATCCTTGCTGACCTGCGGGTCGAGGATCAGTTCCTTCAGGGTGTCGTAGCCGGTGGGCGCCCAGGCGGGGATGCCGCCGGGCAGTTCGACGGGCACGATCGGGCCGAGGGCACGCAACTTGGCGCTCTCTGCGGCCATGTCGGCGCCGAACGGGTCGAGGGCGATGCGGTCGGACACGGTCACGACAGGTCTCCTGGCTGGTCGGGGGAGCGGGGGCTGAACCGCACGGGCAGCGACGTGAGCGAGCGGTGGAAGGGGCCGGGACGCCAGGTCAACTCCGCGCGCGGTACGACGGGTTCGAGGTCCGGCAGCCACAGGGTGAGCCGCTCGATGGCCTCCGTCGCGATGAGCAGCGTGTGCTGCTTGACCGGGCAGGCGTGCGGGCCCGCCGACCACGACAGGTGCGAGGCGTCCTTGGGATGCCGGCCGGTGACGACCTCCTGCTCGGCGAAGTGCGCGAGCGCGCCGTACGAGACGACGACCGGAATGGCGGGCCGGATCCACGCACCGTGGAACGTCACGGGTGAACGGGCGTAGTGGATGCCGTAGTTGGCGAGTGGGGTCTCGTGGTGCAGGACCTCCACCACGGCGTCCATGACCGGCCGGGCGCCACTGGTCAGCGTGGAGTAGTAGACCGAGGTGCCGAGGATGCGGGACAGGGCGTTGGACACCAGGTTCGCGGTCGGCTCGTGGCCGGCGCCCAGGGTGAGGAACACCTGCCAGGTGACCTCCTCCGGGGTGAGCCCGGCCGGATGGTCGAGCAGCCAGCTCGGGAGGTCGTCGCCGCGCGCCTTTGCCTTGGCGGCGATGAGTTCGAGGACATAGCCGCCGAACTCGGCCTCGCCCTCGGCCGCTTGGGCGCCGCCCTCCATCATCTTGCCCAGCGCCCGGTCCAGCCGCTCGCTCTGGCTGTCGGGCAGCCCGAACAGGCTGTTGAACACCAGCGCCATCAACGGCCGCGCGAACTCGCCCACCAGATCGGCCTGTCCGCGTGGCCCGATCCGGCTCACCAGCAGATGCACCGCCCGGTGCACCCGGGCGCGCAGGTCGTGCGGCTCGACGCGCTCGAAGGTGTCGATCAGCGAGGCACGGTAGCGGACGTGCGCGGTGCCGTCCGCGAACAGGGAGTTGGGCCGCCAGCGCATCATCCCGAGGACCGGCGAGTCCTCGGCGACCGTCGTCTCCCACGGCCGGGGATCGTGCGAGAACGTGTCGGTGTCGCGCAGCAGCTCCAGCGCGGCCCGCCGCTCGGTGACGACGAACGCCGGTACGCCCGGGGCGAGTTCGGCCCGGCCGACCGGCCCCTGCGCGCGCAGGGCGGCGTAGTAGCCGTAGGGATCCAGCGCGAAGCCGTCCTCCCAGAGCCGGACGGGACGGGCGGGGGACGAAGTGGTCACCGGTGCTCCGGGGGGTCGCGGTCGATCAGATGCTGGACCAGGGCGAGCAGCGCGTCGAGGGACGAGTCCGCGTTCCGCGCGTCACAGGTCACCAGCGGTGTGCCGGGCTCCAAGTCGAGAGCGGCGCGCAGCTGTTGGTCGGTGTGGTGCCGGGGCGCGTCCGGGAAGGTGTTGAGGGCGACGGCGTACGGCAGCCCGCTCTCCTCCACCAGGCCGAGCACGTCGAACGAGGCGTCGACGCGCCGGCTGTCGACCAGGACGAGCGCCCCGAGCGCGCCGTACGCGATGTCCTCCCACAGCGCCCGGAACCGCTCCTGCCCGGGCGTGCCGAACAGATACAGCACGATCCCGCCCGGCAGGCTGATCCGCCCGAAGTCGATCGCGACGGTCGTCGTCGACTTCTCCCGCACCCCGTCGAGATCGTCCACGGGGACGGACGCCTCGCTGAGCCGCTCCTCGGTGTGCAGCGGCCGGATCTCCGACACGGAGTCGATGAGCGTCGTCTTGCCCACCCCGAAGGGACCCGCGATCAGGATCTTGACCAACTCGCGGGCTGTGTCCGGCAGATGGATGCCGCTGGTCGTGCTGCCGCTAGTGGTGCTTGAGGGCGCGTAGGCCATCTGCGACTCTCTTCAGCAGGTCGGGGTCGAAGCGTTCGGCGGACGGGATCGGGGCACGGGCGAGCACCAGGCTCCGGTCGAGAAGACCGGCGGCCAGGACCCGCACCGCGGACACGGGCAGCTCCAGCAGGGCCGCCGCCTCCAGCACGGTCAGCGAACCGCCGTACAGGGCGTCCAGCAGGGCGAGTTGAGCCGCGGGCAGGTTGGCCGGGGCGGGCTCGCCGCTGCCGCTGAGCACCGTCAGCCGTTCCAGATGCGGGCGGCTGGGCCGGGCCACACCGCCGGTCGACAGATACGCGGGAACGAGAGGACGGCCGCCGCGGCGGCCCGTCATGCCGACGCGCCGCCGTCAACTCCCCGCGGAGCGGCGGCCATCGCCTTCTCGCCCAGCCGCGCCACCTGCGAGTGCACCCGGTGCGCGAGCAGATCCAGCCGCACCTCGGTGTCGCCGTAGGCCGCCACACACGTCCCGTGATCCGTGGGGACGATGAGCACATAGCCGTGGTCCGACTCGATGACCACCTGTCGTATCTCGGCCCGTTCCCGGTCGGCGAAGGCCGCCGCGGCGGTACGGCACGCCCCCTGCACGGTGCTGGTGATCGCGGCGACCCGCTCGCCCGAGGCCTGGGACAGCGCGTCGGTGTACCCGCGCACCAGCCCGTCCCGGGTCAACAGCACCGCCGCCACCACGTGCGGCACCTCCAGGATCGGATCGAGCGCCCACGCCGTGTCGCCCCCATCGCGGCTGGTCATCTAGCCGCTCCCCCTTCGTAGTCGGTCCGATGTGTCTCGTGCGCTGTCACTGCTTCGGGTGCCGCGGCCCGCTCCGCCACGGCGGTCTCCGCGTCGTCGATCGCGGCGCGCGCGGCGGCGGTGCCGGACTGGAGGGCGCCGAGTGCGGCGGCGGCCTGCTCCGGGCGGCGCTCGGATCGGTGTGTCCCGGCCGCGGGTGGCTGCCGCTCGGGGTCGATACGGCTGAGGAGATGGCTGTCGATCCGCAGGACCGCGCGGACGCCGCCGTACGGGGAGGGCGAGGACACGTCGACGCTCAGGTCGAACTGCCGGGTCAGGCGGCCGATCGCGGCGAACCCCATGCGCGGCGGGTCGCCCAGGTCGGTGAGCAGGATCGGGTCGGTACCGGCCACCATCCGCCCGGCGTGGTCGCGTTCGTCCTGGGTCATGCCGAGACCCGCGTCGTCGACGGTGACGCAGGCGCCGTGGTGCACGTGCTCCAGGTTGACCACGACCTCGGTGTCCGGCGCGGAGTGCCGCAGCGCGTTGTCGAGGAGCTCGGCGACGATGATCGCGACCGGTTCGACGGCGTGCGAGACGAGCGCGGTACCTGCTTCGAGATGGTTGTGCACCCGCACCCGGTGGTATCCGGCGAGCCGGGCCTGCCCGCCGGTGACCGCCTCGACGAGGTGCGACTCCTCACGCGCGAGCCCGACCCACGCACCGCACACGACGGCCGCGACCTGCGCCCGGCGCAGCGACTGCTCGTTCTCGTGGTCCAGCGTGAACAGGGTCTGCGCCAACTCGGGGTCGTCGTACCGCTGTTGGAGCGAACGCAGGGCGTCCTGCAAGCGGTACAGCGCGGCCTGGATCTCACGGGTGGCCCCGCGCATCCCGGCCTGCGCGGCGGCGTCGATGCGGGTGCGCTGCGCGGCGAGCTCCGAACGCACCGCGCTCAGCACGCTTTCGAGGGCGATCCCGAGGGGCGAGCCGATGAACTGCGGCTGCCCGGGCCCCGGAACGGCGACCCGCGGGTGCGTGAGGTGCCGGGCGGCGGCCGGAATCCGCTGCACCGCGAGATGCTCGACCTCGGCCGCCAACGCCGCCTGAACGCCGTCCAGTCGGTCCCGCAGCTCGGTGATCTCCGCACGCTGCACGGCACGTTGACGCCGCGACCGCAGCAGCCCGGCACCGAGCGCCAGCGCGGACAGTGTGCCGGCGGCGAGCGCACCGGCGGCCAGGTCCGGTAATTCGGTCATCGAATCGAGTCCAAGCGAAGTCGGGCAGGGCCGAGTTGGGGCCCTTGAGGTTTAGTCCGGGCCCCTCAGGCGGGGTGCCCGGAGCACAGTACACACCGTCATCGACCGCTCTCGCACGGTGTAACGGGAGTTCCCTTCGAAACTGACCGGCCTCTGTTCGCTTCTGTGGCAAGTGTCTGAAATAGCCTGTGGGGAAAGAGAGTTGAGTCGCCAAGGTCGGTGCATCACGCACGAAAGGGGAGCGGTGTGACAGGCGTGGCGCGCTGGCTGGACGGCATCGAGGAACAGGCGGCCGGTGTCCTTCCGCCGGAGATCCACGCGTACTTCCGCAGAGGCGCGGGCCAGGGCCTCAGCGTTGCCGAAGCCGCCCCCGCCTGGGACGGATTCCGCCTGCGACCGCACATCCTGCGGGACGTGTCCCGGTGTGACACCTCAACGACCGTACTGGGCACGGCAGTCGACACGCCGGTCCTCATCGCCCCGAGCACCTTGCAGCGCCGTGCCCATCCCGACGGCGAGGCGGCCACCGCGCTCGGCGCGGCCGGTGCCGGTTCGCTGCTCGCGGTGACCTCGAACACGGCGGTCCCGTTCTCGGCCCTCGAACCCTCGGGCGCGCCCTGGTGGGTGCAGGTGTACGTGGCCCGCGACCGGTCCCTGACCGAGGAGACACTCCGGCGAGCCGTGGCGGCCGGCGCCCGGGCGGTCGTACTGACCGCCGACACCCCCGTCATCGGCTCGCACGGCAGACCCGGCGCACATGTCGCCGACTTCGTGGGCCCGGAGGACCTGTACGGCAACGTCACCGGCACCCCCGGCCGGGAGGCCGCCGAACACGCCCCCGACCTCACGCCGGACGTCATCGGCCGGCTGCGTGACCTCACCGGGCTCCCGGTCGTCGTCAAGGGCGTCCTGCGCGGCGATGACGCCCGAGCCTTCGCCGAAGCGGGCGCCGCCGGACTGATCGTCTCCAACCATGGCGGACGCCAGCTCGACGCGCTGATCCCGACCGCCTGGGCGCTGCCGGAGGTCGTCGACGCCGTCGCCGGAACGGGCGCCGAGGTGTACGTGGACGGCGGCCTGCGCCGAGGCACCCACATCTTCGCCGCGCTCGCCCTCGGGGCCCGCGCGGTGTTCGTCGGCCGCCCCGTCCTGTGGGCGCTGTCCCTGGCCGGCGCGGCGGGCGTGATCCGCCTGATCGGGGACCTGACGGCGGAACTCGCCGAGACGATGCGCCTGACGGGCGTGCCGGAACTCCCGGCGATCGGGCGTGACTTGCTGCACTTCCCGGCGGACGTCGGCCGTTCGGCAGGATCACCGCGCGCCCGTTGATCTTCCCGGCGTGCAGCCGCTCGTACGCGAGCGGGGTGGTTCGGCGGCCGGCTGGGTCCGCGGCGGGGCGTTGACGCGGTCGCCGTCGTCCCGGACGAATGCGGGGGCCGCGTTTTCCTTGCCGGTGCCGCGTCCGCCGAAGGTGCGCGGCGTGACGTCCACGCGCTTCGCGATCACCTCGACCGCGACCGCATCCAGGCCGTTCTCCGGGCCGAAGCGTGCGCATGAATCGATCGTGGCGACAATCGATTCAGCAGCCGTACCTTGTCTGCTCACCTCTTTCGGTCATATGGTTCGGACATTCCGTCGCCGACGTCACCGAGGTACCCCATGGACCGCACCCGCCTGAAGGACCTCCTCGCCCGCGAGAGCGCCGACGCCGAGCGGCTCAACCCACGCTCGAAGGCCGCCTACGCGCGGGCCGAGCATCTCTTCGGGCGGGTGCCGATGACCTGGATGAACAAGACCGCCGGAGCCTTCCCCCGCTACCTCGACACCGCCCGGGGCGCCCGCGTCACCGACATCGACGGTCACGAGTACATCGACTTCAGCCTCGGCGACACCGGAGCGATGGCCGGCCACTCGCCCGCCGTCGTCGCGGAGGCGGTGCAACGGCGGTTCGCCGAACAGGGCGGCGCTACGGCGATGCTGCCCACGGAGGACGCCGAGTGGGTCGGCGCCGAACTCACCCGCCGCTTCGGGCTCGCCCGCTGGAGCTTCGCGCTGACCGCCACGGACGCCAACCGCTGGGCGATCCGGCTCGCCCGCGCCGTCACCGACCGCCCCAAGATCCTGGTGAACAGCTACAGCTACCACGGCAGCGTCGACGAGTCGCTCATTGTCGTAGGACCGGACGGCCACGGCACCGCCCGCCCCGGCAACGTCGGCGCCCCCTGCGACGTCACGCTCACCAGCCGCGTCGCCGAGTTCAACGATCCGGCCCAGCTGGAACGGGAGTTGGCACACGGTGACGTCGCCGCCGTCCTCATGGAACCCGCGCTCACCAACATCGGCATCGTGCTGCCCGAGCCCGGCTACCTGGCCGCCGTACGCGAACTGACCAGGAAACACGGCACGTTGCTCATCAACGACGAGACCCACACGTTCTCCGCGGGACCGGGCGGCTGCACCGCCGCCTGGGACCTCGAACCCGATCTGCTCACCATCGGCAAGGCGATCGGCGGCGGCATCCCGGCCGGTGCCTACGGCCTCTCCGCCGAACTCGCCGACCGGTTGCTCGGCCGCGCCGACCTGGACCTGGTCGACATGGGCGGCGTCGGCGGCACCCTCGCGGGCAACGCGCTCTCCGTCGCGGCGATGCGCGCCACGCTCGAACACGTCCTGACCGACGAGGCGTTCGCCCACATGGCCAAGCTGTCCGAACGCTTCGCGGCCGGTGTGCAGCAGGGCATCGACGCCCACGCGCTGCCCTGGACGGTGAGCCGCCTCGGCGCCCGCAGCGAGTACCGCTTCGCCTCCCCGGCCCCGCGCACCGGCACCGAGTCCGAGGGCGCCGGTGACCCGGAGTTGGAGGACTTCCTCCACCTCTACCTCGCCAACCGGGGCATCCTGCTCACCCCGTTCCACAGCATGGCGCTGATGTGCCCCGACACCACCGAGCAGGACGTGGACACCCACACCCGGGTCTTCGCCGACGCGCTCGCCGAACTGGCGCACTGACACGAGGAGTTGGAGACAAGAACGTGGACGACATCGACCGGGCCATCCTGCGGGAGCTGCAGACCGACGGACGTATCGCGTACGCCGACCTCGGACCGAAGGTCGGCCTGTCCGCGTCGGCCGCCCGCCAGCGGCTCCAACGCCTGTTGGATTCCAAGGCGGTTCAGGTCGTCGGCGTGACCGACCCGATGGCCATGGGCGGCCAGGCCATGGCCATGCTCGGCATCGATGTGGACGGCGACCCGCGCGTGGTAGCGGACCAACTCGCCCTGCGCGACGAGGTGGTGTACTCCGTGCTCACCTCCGGCGGCTTCGACCTGTTCGCCGAGGTGGTCACCCCGGGGCCGCGGGACCTGCTCGACTTCGTCAACGACGTGGTGCGGCCGATCGAAGGGGTGCGGAGCGTCCGGTCCTTCCCGTACTTCGGCATCCACACGCACCGGTTCCTCTGGGACGTCGGCTGACCCCTGCCCAAACATCGATATGCCCGAGATGCCAGGGTGATCCAAGGGGCGTCTAATGGGGATGTCGGAAGTGTCACCCGGCGGAAAAGGCCGAGGCCATGGCGCCCACGGAATCCAGCGCAGGGGACGGCCGGACGGCTGCCAAGGGGGTGCTGCGGAGGCTGGGGGAGTGGTGCGCCCGGCACTTCGTGATCGTCATCGTCGCCTGGCTCGTCGCACTCGCCGCGCTCCAGGTCCTCAACAGGTCCTTCGGGGGCGACTATTCGGACGACTTCTCGCTGTCCGGCGTACAGTCCCAGCACGGGTTGCAGGTCCTCAAGGAGCACGATCCGGCGGCCGGGGGCTACAGCAGCCAGATCGTCCTGCACGACAAGGACAAGCAGCTCACCTCCCTGAACTCGCAGATGTCCGAGACGGTCGGCGACCTCCAGAAACTCCCGCACGTCCTGTCGGTGCAGAACCCCCTGCCACAGCCCGGAACGCAGACACCGATGTCGTCCGGCCCGAACGTCGGCCCCCTCTCCTCCGACGCGAAGACCGCGTACATCATCATCCGCTTCGACGTGCAGCCGTCGACCCTCGGCGACGGCTACCTCCACGGCGTGGACACCTCCGTGAAGCCGCTGCGCGCGGTCGGCGCCCAGGTCGAGTACGGCGGACCGCTCGGCGAACTCGCCCGGCCCGCCGCCGACGACCGGGTCAGCGAACTCATCGGGTTCGCCGTGGCGATCGTCGTCCTGCTGATCGGCTTCGGCAGTGTGATCGCCGCCGCGATGCCCCTGGTGACCGCGCTGATCAGCGTCATCGGGGGACTCGCCTGCCTCGGACTGCTGGCGGCGGCGTTCACGTTCGCGACGGTGTCACCGACCCTCGCGACGATGATCGGCATCGGCGTCGGCATCGACTACGCCCTGTTCCTGATCACCCGTCACCGGCAGAACCTCATGAACGGCTCCGATCCCGTGCGCGCCGCCGGACAGGCCACGGCGACCAGCGGCCGGGCCGTGCTCGTCTCGGGCTGCACCGTGATCATCGCCCTCGCTGGACTCTTCGTGTCCGGCGTGCCCTTCATCGGCAAACTCGGGCTCGCCGCCGCCGTGACGGTCGTATCGGCGGTCATCGGCGCGCTCACCCTCGTGCCCGCCCTGCTCGGACTCGTCGGCAAGCGGATCGACCGCTACCGGGTGCGCCGCCCGGTCGCCGAGACCGACGCCGCGCCGGGCGCCGAACCCACGGGCACCTGGCACCGGTACGCGCAGCGCGTGGAACACCGGCCGTGGACGTTCCTCGCGGCGGGTGTCGCCGCCGTCGTCGTCCTCGCGATCCCGGTGTTCTCCCTCCAACTGGGCCACATCGGCGACGGCGCCGACCCCACCTCGTTCACCGACCGCCGCGCCTTCGACCTGATGACCGACGCCTTCGGCCCCGGTTCCAACGGCCCGCTCACCATCGTCATCGACCAGACGGGCGTCCCGTCCTCCCAGCGCTCGGACCTCTCCAGCAAGGCCCAGAAGACCCTCGACGGGGTGCGGGGCGCCGCCAAGGTGACCCCGCTGACGACCACCAAGGACGGTGACGTCCTCGTCGGCACCGTGTACTCCGAGCAGTCCCCGCAGAGCGCCGACACCACCGACCTCACCAACCGCCTCGTCCACGACGCCCTCCCGGACGCGGTCTCCGGCACCACCGCCAAGGGCTACGTCACCGGCACCACCGCGGCCCAGGTCGACTTCCGCGACATCGTGTCGAGCCGGCTGCCCCTGATCATCGGCGTGGTGGTCGCACTGGCCTTCCTGATCATCCTCGCCGTGTTCCGCGGCCTCCTCGTCGCGCTCAAGGCCGCCGTCCTCAACGTGCTCTCCATCGCCGCCTCCTACGGCGTCGTCGTCGCCGTCTTCCAGTGGGGCTGGGGCGGCCCCGCGCTGGGCGTCTCCGGCAAGGTCCCCATCGAGAGCTACGTCCCGATGATGATGTTCGCGATCATCTTCGGCCTGAGCATGGACTACGAGATCTTCCTGCTCTCCCGCGTCCACGAGGCCTGGCTGCGCACCGGCGACGCCGAGGCGTCCGTCGCCCACGCCCTGGAGATCACCGCGCGCGTCATCACCTGCGCCGCGCTGATCATGGTCAGCGTCTTCGCGGCCTTCGTCGTCAGCGACAACATCGTGGTCAAGATGCTCGGCCTCGGCCTGGCCGTCAGCGTGCTGATCGACGCCACGGTCGTACGGCTGCTGATGGTGCCCGCGGTCATGACCCTGCTGGGCCGGCACGCCTGGTGGACACCCCGTTTCCTGGACCGGATCCTGCCGCACATCGACGCGGAGGGCGACCACGAGCGGCAGCCGTGAGCCTCAACTCCCGTACGGAGCCCGGGGCGTGAGCACGAGCATCGTCACATCGTCCCGGATCTCCGGGGAGTGCCGCAGCAGGTCGGCCCACACCCGCTCCGCCATCAAGGCCGGGTCGTCGTCGGAGAGTTGGACCAGCCGCTCGGCGAAGGGGTAGAAGGAACCGCCGGTGTCCCGTGCCTCCCACACCCCGTCGGAGGCGAGGAACAGCCGGTCCCCGGGCCGCAGTTGGACGGTCATCCCGCTCAGCGGAGCGGCGTCGGACAGCCCGAGACCGAGCGGTGTCCACGCCTCGACGTCGATCTCCGTGACCCGGCCCGCGCGCAGCAGCACGGGCGCGGGATGCCCGCATGCCACGATCCGCACCGCGTCCGCGTCCGCCGTGAACTCCAGCAGTACCGCCGTGGCGAACAACTCCGCGTGCGCCGATCGCGCCGAGTCCACCACCAGCCGCCGGTCCAGCCGCGCCGCGACCGCCTCCAGGTCCGGCAGATCGAGCACCGCCTCCCGGAACGCGCCCAGCAGCGAGGCCACCGTAGCGACGGCCGACAGCCCGTGTCCCTGCACATCGCCCATGACCGCCCGCACGCCGTACGGCCCGTCCCGCACGTCGAAGAAGTCCCCGCCGACCAGCGTCCCGCGCTGCGCCGCCCGGTACAGCCCCGCGCACCCCACCGGC
>NZ_JBXVPZ010000009.1:0-65791 GCF_057961495.1 Streptomyces sp. P5F9
GGTCTTCCGGACCTCGCCGTGGGGGAGGCGGTGCGGGCCCGGATCGACCTGCGGGAACGGATGCTGCATGCGGCGCTGCACACCGCCGGGCACATCGTCGAGGCGGTGGGGCGGATGCAGGGGTGGGAGATGGCCGGGAGTATTCACTTTCCCGGTCAGGCTCGGATCGAGTTCCAGGCGCCGCACGCGGACGCACGGCTGGCCGACCCGGACGGGCGGGAGGAAGTGACCTCCTTGCTGCGCGCCGCGGTGGCGGCCGCCGTCGCCGACGATCTGCCGGTCTCCGCTCGGTACCTCCCCGACGGGCGGCGCGTGGTGCAGCTCGGCGCGCTGCACTCCGCGCCGTGCGGCGGCACGCATGTACGCAGCCTCGGGGACCTCGCCGACGTGGTGCTGCCGACGCTGAAGGTCAAGAAGGGCCGTATCCGCGTGTCCTACACCGCGACCCACCGGAGCCGTTGATGACACCCCCGCCCTCCGGCCGCCGGCCGGTGAGCAGTACCGCGGCCGCGGTCGGTGCCAAGATCCGGCTGCGCCGTCAGCAGCGCGGGATGAGCGCCGCCGAGATGGCCCGGCGGGCCGGGCTGAGCAAGGCCACCCTGTCGCAGTTGGAGGCCGGGAACGGCAATCCCACGATCGACACCCTGGACGCGATCGCGATCGCCCTGCGCATCCCGATCGCCGACCTGCTGGCGCGCGACGCCGACACCGGCCGGTCTTCCGGGCAGGCACGGACATCGAACCCGGCGAGGTCTCAAGGGAGTTGCTACGCCGGATCAGCAGCGGCAACAGCCTGGAGATCTGGCGGCTGCGCATCCCGCCGGAGACGGAGCTGGCCGGCGTACCGCACGTCACCGGCACCATCGAACACCTGCTCATCGCCACCGGACACGTCACCGCCGGCCCCGTCGACGCCCCGCAGGACCTGGGCCCCGGCGACATGCTCGCCTTCGCCGGAGACGCCCCGCACTTCTACCGGACCGGCGCCGAGGAAGTCGACATCACCGTGGTCTTCGCCTCTCCCATCAGCACCTGAGACCCCGTCAACGGCCGTGACCTCAGCAGTACTTGAGACCGAGGGACCCCCGCTCATGAGCACCTCCACCATCGCCACCACTCCCTCCAGCCGTGCCTTCATCAGCGACAACATGGCCGGAGCGTCCCCGCAGATAGCCCGCGCCGTCGCCGACGCGGCCGCCGGGCAGCTCCTGCCGTACGGCAACGATCCCTTCACCGACAGCGCCCGCCGCAGGCTCGGCGAGATCTTCGAGCGGGACGTCGATGTCTTCCCGGTCTCCACCGGGTCCGCGGTCAACGGCCTGAGCCTGGCCGCCCTCACCCCGCAGTGGGGGAGCGTGCTCTCCCACCCGGACAGCCACATCAACACCGACGAATGCGGCGCGCCGGAGTTCTTCACCAACGGGGCCAAGCTCGTCGGTGTGCCGGGCGACGACAGCAAGATCGACCCCGAGGCGCTGCGGACGGCGGTGCGTCGCCGGACCGGTGACGTGCACAGCGTGCAGCCGTCCGCGGTGAGCATCAGCCAGGCCACCGAGAGCGGCAGCGTCTACACCCTGGAGGAGATCCGCGAACTGTCCGCCATCGCGAAGGACGCGGACCTGCGCGTCCACATGGACGGGGCGCGCTTCGCCAACGCCCTGGTCCAACTCGGCGCCACCCCGGCCGAGATGACGTGGAAGGCGGGCATCGACGTACTGTCCTTCGGCGCCACCAAGAACGGTGCGATGAGCGCCGACGCCATCGTCTCCTTCGACCCCGCGCTCGCCGGTGAACTCGCCTTCCGCGTCAAGCGTGCCGGGCAACTCGCCTCCAAGATGCGCTTCAACACGGCCCAGATCGACGCGTAGCTCACCGACGATCTCTGGCTGCGCAACGCCCGCCAGGCCAACGCGATGGCCGCTCGGCTCGGCGACGGCCTCAAGTCCGTCGCCGGGGCAGGTCTGTTGTCGATCCCGCAGGCCAACATCCTCTTCTGCCGCCTGCCTCAGCAGGTCACCGAAGGACTCCTCGCCGAGGGCTACGCCTTCTACCACGACCGCTGGGAGCCGGGCATCGTCCGCTTCGTCACCGCCTTCTCGCACAGTGCCGACGACATCGACCAACTGCTGGACGCGGTCCGCCGCCACACCCACTGACGGGCGTTGCCGCGGACCGCGTACCGGCCGACGCCCAACGGGGCCTCGGGGAAGGCGACTTGGCTTCTACGAAGATGGAGGCCAGGGTGGGGGAGTGTCGCCGGACGTCGTCGTCAGGCGGTGACGAGCGGCTGGTGCGGCGGCGCGAGCGTCGGGCGGGTCTCGTGGAGGTTCCTGGTGACCTCGGTCAGGTCGGCGATGAACATGCCCGCGAGTTCGGCGGTGAACCCGGTGCGCACCACGAGACGTAGGACGGAGACGTCCTGGCAGGGCGCGGGGAAGCTGTAGGCGGGCAGGTGCCAGCCGCGGGCGCGCATCGCGTGGGAGACGTCGAACACCGTGAAGCCCTGCGTGCCGGGCGTCAACCGGAAGGCGAACGCGGGGAGTTCGGAGCCGTCCGTGATCAACTCGTAGGGCGCGATGGTCGCGATGCGTGCGGCGAGTGCGCGGGCCGTGGAGCGGCTCTGGGACGCCAGATTGCGCAGCCCTTCGACGCCGTAGCGGAGGAAGCTGTAGTACTGCGCGACGACATGCGCGCCCGGGCGGGAGAAGTTGAGGGTGAAGCTGGGGGAGCTGCCGCCGAGGTAGTCGACCTCGAACACCAGGTCGTCGGGGAGGGCCTCCGCGTCGCGCCACAACGCCCAGCCCAGGCCCGGGAAGACGTGGCCGTACTTGTGTCCCGAAGTGTTGATGGAGGCGACGCGTTCGAGCTGGAAGTCCCACATGAGGCCCGGGTCGAGGAACGGGGCGACCATCGCGCCGGACGCGCCGTCGACATGCACGGGGATTTCGGTGCCGGTGGCGGCCTGGTAGCCGTCCAGGGCCATGCAGATGTCCGCGACGGGCTCGTAGGAACCGTCGAACGTGGACCCGAGGATTGCCACCACGCCGATGGTGTTGTCGTCGCAGTAGGCGGTGAGCGTGTCGGCCGTGAGGTGGTAGCGGCCCGGCTCCATCGGGACGTAACGCGGCTCCACCTCGAAGTAGTTGGCGAACTTCTTCCAGCACACCTGGACGTTCGCGCCCATCACGATGTTCGGGCGCGCGGTGTCCTTGCCCTGGGCGCGGCGGCGTTCCTGCCAGCGGCGCTTGAGCGCCAGCCCGCCGAGCATCGCGGCCTCGCTGGAGCCGGTGGTCGAGCAGCCGCGGACCTGCTCCGCGTGCGGCGCGTGCCAGAGCCGGGCGAGCATCCGTACGCAGCGCTCCTCCATCGCCGTGATCTGCGGGTACTCGGCGCGGTCGGCGAGGTTCTTCTCGGCGGTCTCCGCCATCAACTCCCTTGCCTGCGGCTCCATCCAGGTCGTCACGAAGGTGGCGAGGTTCAGACGCGCGTTGCCGTCGAGCATCAGCTCGTCGCGTACCCGGCGGCAGACCAGGTCGGGCTCCGACGCGAACTCGGGCAGCTCGTCGACGGGTTGGAGGAGGTCGACGGCCGGCGGGAGCCCGCCGCCGCGGGAAACGGTCAGGGTGTCGAACTCGGCTTCGGGCATGACGTCGGTATGCGGGATGGGCATGAGTGTCTGGATGCCTTTCTGGTCCGTGCGGCCCCGTGCACTCCGACGCTAGATCGCCGAGCGGTACGGCGTAGGTGCCGATTACACCGATCCAGTGATCGATTTGCGGACTGATGAACCGGATTTTCCCTTGTACATACTGGGCATTACTTTTCGCAGGGCTGGACTCGCGTCTGGGGGCTTCCCTCTTCTGGGCACGTCAGACGCCCGCGCCGCGGCGCTCTGAGGATCTCCTGTGTGCCGTGGCGCTCCCCGCGGATAGGGTGGACGGTGATCGACAGGGACGGGCTGGGCGAGGACGGCGGACGGCGTGGGCGGTGCCGAGGAGAGCAGGAACACGGGCACCGGGCGCCCGACGTCACGGGACGTCGCCCGGATCGCCGGCGTGTCCCATACCGCGGTGTCCTTCGTCTTCAACGGCCGCGCCGAGGGCAACCTCTCGCCCGCCACCCAGGAACGCATCCGGCAGGCCGCGGCCCAGCTGGGCTATCGCCCCGACCCGGTGGCCCGCGGTCTGCGCCGTCGCCGTACGGCCGTGATCGGGCTGGTCACCGACGAGATCGCGTCCTCGCCGTTCGCCGGCCGGCTGCTGCGCGGCGCCATGGAGACCGCGTGGGACAGGGACCATCTCGTCCTCACCGTCGACTCCGGCGGTGACCCGGCCAAGGAGGACGCGGCCGTCGCGGAACTGCTCGACCGGCGCGTGGACGGCATCATCTACGCGGCCATGTCACTACGCCGGGTCCGCGTGCCCGAGGGCCTGCACCGCACCCACTCCGTGCTGGCCAACTGCCTGCCCGAGGACGACTCCCTGCCCGCCGTGGTCCCCGCCGAGCGCGCCGGTGGCCGTACCGCGGCCCGGCTGCTGCTCGCCGCGGGACACCGTCGGCTCGCCGTGATCGGCGGTCTGGACGACATCGCCTCGGTGGAACGTACCCGCGGCTTCCGGGACGCGCTCCGCGCCGAGGGCGTCACCGTGCCCGCGGAGTGGATCGTGCGCGGCGGCGGGGAGATCTCCGCCGGACACGCGGGGGCGCTGCGCCTGCTCGACGGGGTCGAGCCGGGCCGTCGCCCCACGGGCGTCCTGTGCTACAACGACCGGGTCGCGGCGGGTGTCCTGCACGCCGCGACCCGGCTCGGCATCGACGTGCCCGCCGATCTGTCGGTGGTCGGCTACGACGACCAGGAACACATGGCCGCGTTCCTCACCCCGCCGCTCACCTCCATCGCGCTGCCGCACCGGGCGATGGGCGAGGCGGCGGCCCGGCTGCTCCTGGACGCCATCGAAGCCGGCCCCACGCCGCCCGCGACCGTGCGGCGCCTGGCCTGCCCCGTGGTCAGCCGCGCCTCCGTGGGTCCGGCGCCCACCTGGTGACCTGGGCGCGCGGCCCGTGCCTGGCCTGCTCCGTGATCAGCCACGTCTCCGTGCATCCGGCGCTCACCCGGTCACCGTGCCTGTGCCCGGTCCGCCCCGAGATCAGCCATGCCTCCGTGGGTCCGGCGCCCACCCGGTGACCCGGGCACCCGGCCCGTCGACGGCCAGATCGGCGATGTCGCCGGGGCGCCGGTAGACGCGCTCGGTGACCATGGCCCGGTCCGCGACGAAGAGTTCGAGGAGCGAGCCGTCGACGAGCAGCCGGAGCGCGAGTTCCGGCCCCTTCGGCACGTGCACGGTGATCGGGGCGGAGCCTTCCCTGCCGGTCCGGGGCCAGGCGCCGCGGTCGAGGACGACGGTCCCCGAGGCAGGGTCCGCCCGGACGGTCAGCTCCCGGCCCGCCGCGTCCCGGAGCAGGCTCACCGTGGTTGGTCCGCATGCGGTGACGGTCAGGTCGTACGCGTGGGGGAGCGGAACCCGGCCCGGCGCGGTGACGAACGGCTCGGCCGGGCGCAGCAGTTCGAGTTCCGGGGCCGGACTCACCCGCAGTGAACCGTCGGGGTGGACGTCGACCACCCGGGGCGCGGTGAGTACGCCCGCCCATCCGGCCCGCTGCACCTCCTCCTGCGGGCGGGCTTCCCACGACCAGCCCCACAGCAGCGCGCGGTCCGGCTCCTGGAGCACGGCGGGAGCGTAGAAGTCCCGCCCCTGGTCGAGCCGGCCGCCGGCGCGCGGCACAAACCTCAACGCGCCCTGGCCGTCAGGCTCCAGACGGCCCGTCAGGTAGCCGGTGGAGCAGGGATCCCCGTCCCACAGGGACACCAGAAGTACGTGGTCGCTGCCTGCTGTCCGGTACAGGTGCGGGCACTCCCAGCCCACGGACTTGTCGCCGAACGCGCCCGCGGCCACCGGGTCCCTGCCGTCCACCAGCACACCGGCGAACCGCCAGTCGGTCAGGTCGTCGCAGTCGTAGAGCAGGACCGACGGTGTGCCGTCGGCGTGTCCGGCCCCGACGAGGGCCCAGCGCCGGTCCGCGTGGCGGAAGACGAACGGGTCGCGGAACATCACCACGTCCAGTCCCGGCGGCGGCCCTGCCACCACCGGCGTCGGCAGCGGCTTCCACTCGGTCAGCCGCTCGTCGTCCGGGTCCGCCGCCCGCGCCAGGCAGATGGTGCCCAGTCCGGTGTGGGCATGGTCAACTCCCGTGTACACGGCGGTCGGTGTGCCGGCGTCGTCGGTCACGCAGCCCGACCAGCAGCCGGCCTCGTCGGGGCCGCCGGGCGTCGGGGTGAGCGCGATCGGGTGGTGTTCCCAGTGCGCGAGGTCGGCGCTGGAGGCATGACCCCAGTGGACGTTCGCGTGCACCGGTGCGTCGGGGTTGTGCTGATAGAAGAGGTGGTAGCGGTCCCGCCAACGGAACGGCCCATTGGGGTCGTTGATCCAGCCGGCGGGCGGACGGACCCTGAAACGCGGCGCGTTGGGGTCAGTGCTCAACGGTTGACTCCTGCGGAGGTGATGCCCTCGCGGAGAGGGCGCTGGCCGACGGCGAACACGGCGACGGCGGGGAGCATGGAGAGCACGACCCCGGCCAGGACCACCGAGATCGACCCGGTGCCGAGGTTGCCCTGGAGGGAGACCAGACCCAGCGGAAGCGTGTAGTTCTGGCTGGAGGTCTCCAGGATCAGCGGGCGGAAGAACTCGTTCCAGTGGTAGTTGAAGGCCAGTACGCCGACGATCGCCAGGCCGGGTGTGGCCAGCGGCGCGTACACCGAGCGGAAGATCCGCCAGGTCCCCGCGCCGTCCAGCATGGCCGCCTCGCCCAGGTCCTTCGGCATACCGAGGAAGTACTGGCGCATCAGGAAGGTGCCGAAGGCGGTCGGGAAGGCCGGGATGATCAGGCCGAGGAGTGTGTCGGTGAGGCCCATCGTCTTCAGCACCAGGAACACCGGCACGATGGTGACCTGCAACGGCACCATCATGGTCGCCAGGACCAGGCCGAAGAGCGGCTTCTTGAAACGGAACTCCAGGCGCGCGAAGGCGTATCCGGCCAGGCCCGCGGTGATCATCTGGCCGACGGCGATCAGCGCCGTCACCAGCGTGGAGTTCAGGGCGAGCAGCCACACGTCGATCTGCTGGAAGACCCCGTGGTAGGCCGCCGTCGTCGGGTGCGTCGGGATGATCTGCGGGGGCAGGTCGAAGGACTGGGCCGGGGTGCGCAGCGAGGTGGCGACGGTCCAGATGACCGGGCCCAGCGTCAGCAGGGCGCACACGGTCAGTGCGGCGATCCGGGCCCAGGGGGCGAGTGAATAACGTACGCGGCTCAGAGTCGGGGTTGCTTTCAGGGTCGGGGTTGCTTGGCTCATAGCGCTCATGCGGCTCACCGGCTCACTGGTAGTGGACGAAACGCCGGCTGAGCCGGAACTGGAGGGCGGTGACCGCCATGATCAGCACGAAGAGCAGCACGCCCACCGCGGATGCCTCGCCGAAGTCGAGCTGCTCGAAGGCCCTCTCGTAGATCACCATCACCACGGTGCGGGTGGCGTCGCCGGGTCCGCCGTCGGTGAGGACGTAGGGCTGTTCGAAGACCTGGAGGGCGTTGATGATGCCGACCACCGTCGCGACGAGCAGCGTCGGCGACAGCAGCGGCAGCGTGATGCCGAGATGCTTGCGCAGGCCGGTCGCGCCGTCGAGGGCGGCGGCCTCGTGGATCTCCTTGGGGATGTTGTTCAGACCGCCGACGAACAGCAGGAACGAGAAACCGAACTGCTGCCAGACGTAGACCAGGACCACCGTGGCCATCGCCGCGTGCTCCGAGGTCAGCCAGGGCACGGGCGCGACGCCGACCAGGCCGATCAGCCAGTTCACCACCCCGAAGTCCTGGTTGAACAGGTACTTCATCACCACCGAGATAGACGCGGCGGACAGTACAAGGGGGAAGAAGAACGCCGAGCGGAACACCGACCGCAGCCACACCGGCATCCGCCCGTTCAGGGCGAGCGCCAGCGACAGCGCGATCAGCAGTTGCAGCGCGACCGCGAGGACCATGAAGAGGAGCGTGTTGCGGAAGGAGACCAGGACGGTCGAGTCCGTGAAGGTCGTGCCGTAGTTGGCGCCGCCGACGAAGTGGGGCGGGTCGATCACGTTCCACTGGAACAGGCTCAGCACGATCGACCCGATGATCGGCACGACCGTGAAGACGACGATGCCGACGACCGTGGGCGCCAGGAACAGCGCGGCCACCAGCCGGGCGCCGCGGTCGCGGACGGACGGCCGTACGGCGGCGGGTGGCGCGGTCGGCCGCGAACGGACGGGCGGAACCTGGGAGTTCGGGACCTGGGTGTTCGTCATACCTCACGCTCCATGGCCTGCTCCAGGTCGCCCTGCATCCGGCGCAGCGCGGGACCCACCGCACGCGGCGAGGCCAGCGCGGTGCCGGTGTACTTGAGCAGCACGTCGGTCACCTCGGCGACCTGCGGCGGCGCGGGGATCGGGCCGGTGTCGGGAAACCGGTCGAGGGTGTCGTAGAAGACCTGCCAGTGCGCCGGGCCGCTCGCGGCGTAGCGGGCGGTGTCCAGCATCGAACGCCGGGCCGGGGTGGTCTGGTTGCTCTTGAACAGCCGGGTCATGGTGTCCTTGCGCGCCGCGTACTTGATGAACTCCCAGGCGGCTTCCTGCTTCTTCGAGGTGCGCAGCAGCGCGTAGCCCGCCGCGCCGAACTGGTGGCGCTGGGTACGCCAGCGCGGGAAGTACTGCACGTCGTAGTCGGCGGCCCGCATGCCGGCCAGCTGCAGACCGCCCGCCCAGAAGCCGCCCGCCGGTGTGACGCCGACGTGGCCGGTGGAGAACACGCCGACCAGGTTGCTGCCGTTGCCGCCCTCGGGCCGGGTGCACAGGTCCTCCTGGACGAGGGAGGCGAGATAGTCGTACGCCTCCTCGACGCGGTCGGTGGTGGCCTGCGGGGTCGTCCAGCGGAAGCCTCCGCCGCGCCCCTTCCGGTCGGCGGCCGGGTAGAAGGTGTCCCACAGCCAGGAGCCGCCGGGCGCCTTCGACTCCTTCAGCAGGTTCGTGCCGTTCGCGAAGAGCCAGGGCACCACGCCGCCCCACAGCCGGTTGGTCCAGAAGTACGGCGTGAAGTGCGCGCCGCCGCCACGCTTCAACTGCCGCAGCAGCGCGGTGAAGTCGTCGCGGCTCCAGTCGGCCGCCGGGAACTCCGCGCCCGCCCGCTTCAGCACCTGCTTGTTGAGGTACATGTCGGCGGCGTTGAACTCCATCGGGAGTTGGTAGAGGTGCCCCTCGTACATCATCGACTCGACCAGCGAGGGGTGGACGTCGGCGAAGTACTCGCGCAGCTCCGCCGCGTCCCGCCGCACCCAGCGGTCCAGGGACACGCCGAGCCGGTGGGCGAACAACTGCACGCCCTCGGTGGCCACATACACCAGGTCGGGGGCGGTGCCCGCGGCGATCTGGGTGAGGATCTTCGCGAAGAAGTCCGACCAGTCGACGGCCTGCACCGCGTTCACCCGCAGCGGGATGTCCGGGTGGATCCGGTGGAAGCCCTTGGTGAGGGCGTCGACGGTGGCCGGGTCGAAGGCGGAGCCGAGGGTGGCGACGACGAGGGAGCCGTCGTCACGGCCGGGGATGTCGGCTCCCGTGAGCCGGTCCCAGCTCGCGGCGGTACCGGCCAGAGCGGCTGCTCCGGTCCCGTACGCGCCGTACCGCAGCAGCGTGCGGCGGGGGAGGTGCGAGTCAGTCATCTAACGGGCCTAACTCGTGTTAGTTCAGGGATGATGCCCCAGATGATGGGAAGCGGGCGGCAGGCCTGTCAAGGGTCGGGAACGCTTGACCTTTAACGAGTTAGGTCTACAGTCCTCGTTCGCAGGAGCCGATTTTTCACCCCCTCCGCACCGTGAGCCGCACTCGCGTGTGTGACGAGCCGCCACGGGCCCTCATGGGCCGTCACGAGAGGAACGATGCGTCATGCCCGGAACGTCGGGACTTTCCAGGAGATCACTGTTCGCGGGATCGGCGGCGGGCACCGCCGCCGCGCTGCTGCCCACCGGAACGGCCATGGCCGCCCCGAAACCCAAGTCGGCTGTGAGCGGGGCGAGTTACCGCGCCGCATACCACTTCACGGTCCCCGACCAGTGGAAGAACGACCCGCAGCGGCCCGTCTGGATCGACGGCGAGTACCACTACTACTACCTCTACAACGCCGACTACTTCACCGGCGTCGTCGGCACCGCGTGGCGTCTGGCCACCACCAAGGACCTGGTCTCCTTCACCGACCGCGGGGTCGCCGTGCCCAAGGACACCACGGTCAATGGCGATCTCTGGTCAGGTTCGGTGGTGGTCGACACCGGCAACACGGCCGGATTCGGCGCGGGCGCGGTCGTCGTCATCGTCACCATGTCCCCCGGTGGCGGCACCGACCACCAGGAGCAGTTCCTGTACTACTCGACCGACGGCGGTCTCACCTTCACCAACCACGGGACCGACCCCGTCCTGCCCAACCCCGGCGTCGCCGACTTCCGCGACCCCAAGGTGATCCGCGACGAGGACCGGGGCCGCTGGGTGATGGCCCTCGCCGAGAACGACAAGATCGGCTTCTACCACTCCGACGACCTCAAGTCCTGGACGTACGTGAACGGTTTCGTCCACGACGGCATCGGCGTCCTGGAGTGCCCCGACCTGTTCCGCATCACCGCCAGCGACGGCACCGTGAAATGGGTGCTCGGCGTGAGCGCCAACGGGAAGAGCTCGGGGCTGCCCAACACGTACGCCTACTGGACGGGTTCCTTCAACGGCAGCGCGTTCACCGCTGACACGAGTGACCCGCAGTGGCTCGACCACGGCTGGGACTGGTACGCCGGCGTCACCTTCGAGAAGCGGTCCGCGAGCGGCGCGGTGGACACGGCCGCCCGTTACGCGATCGGGTGGGTGAACAACTGGGACTACGCCGACACCACCCCCACCATCGACTGCGACGGCTTCAACGGCACCGACTCCATCGTCCGCGAGATCACCCTGAAGAAGGCGTCCGACGGCACCTACTACCTCGCCTCCCAGCCCGTCGCCGGCCTCGACGCGCATGTCTCCCGCACCGTGAATCTGGGCGACGTGACCGTGGACGGCACGAAGGTGCTCGACTACACCGGTATCTCCTACGAGGTGACGACTGAGATCACCTGGTCCCAACTCATAGGCGCGGGCCTCCAGTTGAGGCGCTCACCCAGCGGCGGTCGGCACGTCGACGCCGGTGTCTACGCCGACTACGCCTTCCTCAACCGACGCAACACGGTGAACGCCGACACGTCCGGCAAGTGGCAGGAGAGCCACACCCCGTTCGACCCGTCCGCCGGCACGGTGAAGCTGCGCATCCTCGTGGACCGCACGTCGGTGGAGATGTTCGTCGACGACGGCCGCTACGTACACACCAGTCAGGTGTTCCCGTACCTGCTGGACACCCGGCTCGCGCTGTTCACGATCGGCGGCAGTGCGGTGTTCCGGAACACGGTGATACGCGAGTTCTCGGTGTAAGGCCGGTCAGGCCGGCCGGGGCGCGGGTGCGCGCCGTACGCGTGAACCCGATCGGCAACACCGGAACGGGCCGCCCGGTCGTGGGGGATCCGCGCTCCGCCCCGCCGACGCGGCGAAGCCGAACGTCTTCCGCGTCCGGGTCGTACGGCCCGTGCCGGCGAGGCTCTCCCGACCTCCCGCCGCGTACCGAGATCGAACCGGGCGAACGTGGCTCTCGGCCAGCCCTGGACCTTGCTCTGGTGGAGCCCCTGCGCGTCGGGGGAATCCGCCGCGGGCGGGCCGAGCGGACGGATCACACCCATCTCTCCCGTCGCCAACCGGAGTTCACGCCCACCGGCCCCGAACCGACCGATCACCTTCGGAAGCGGATGACGTCAGCCCGCCGTCCCGCCGCCCGGGATGCCGAGTCGGTCGGCGACGGTCGTCAGGGCCGTTCCCAGCGACAGCGCGACCCGGGTGCGGGCGTGCGGGTCGCCCCGGGTGGGGTCACGGTTGACGATCAGCACCGGCTTGCCCTCCTGCGACGCCTGACGGACGAAGCGCAGCCCGGACATGACCGTCAGCGACGAGCCGAGGACCAGCAGCGCGGTCGACTCGCGGACCAGCTGTCGGCAGTGCTCGACGCGCTGCTGCGGAACCGCCTCGCCGAAGAACACCACGTCCGGTTTGAGGACGCCCCCGCAGCCGGCGCACGGCACGACGCGGAAGTCCCCGACCTGTGCGTCGGTGAGGTCCGCGTCACCGTCCGGGTTGATCCCGGCGGCGACCGGGTCGAAGCCCGGGTTCCCGGCCTCCAGACGGCGGGCGAGTTCGCGGCGCGGGCTGATGGCGCGGCAGGAGAGGCACACGACCCGGTCCAGGCTGCCGTGGAGCTCCACGACGCCCTCGCTGTCGGCGGCCTGGTGCAGGCCGTCGACGTTCTGGGTGATCACGCCCGAGACGCGATCGTCCCGCGCGAAGGCGGCCACCGCCAGGTGTCCCGCGTTGGGGCGGGCCCGCCCGAAGGTGCGCCAGCCGAGGTGGCTGCGCGCCCAGTACCGGCGCCGCGCGTGCGCGCTCGCGGTGAAGTCCTGGTAGGTCATCGGGGTGTGCCGGCTCAGGCTCCCGCCCTCGCCCCGGTAGTCGGGGATGCCCGACTCTGTGGAGAGGCCCGCCCCGCTGAGCACCAGCACACCGCCGGCGCTCAGCGCGTCGACGACCGGCTCCAGGTCGGTGGTGCCCGGCAGC
Source organism: Streptomyces sp. P5F9 (assembly GCF_057961495.1). Taxonomy (NCBI): domain Bacteria; kingdom Bacillati; phylum Actinomycetota; class Actinomycetes; order Kitasatosporales; family Streptomycetaceae; genus Streptomyces; species Streptomyces sp. P5F9. Next base: position 12,810 of record NZ_JBXVPZ010000009.1, read on the forward strand.
AGATCCGCCGCGGCGGGGGTCCAGCTCAGGGTGGGGCGCATGCGCATGCCGCCAGGGTACGGAATCGGCGGCGGCTCCCGGCGGGCGTGGACAGTTGCGGGGGATCGCTCCCCGTCCAATGCGGGCAAACCGGCGCTCGCCGCACCGGGCGGGCTCGTGGGCGCGCGGGTGTCCGCCGCGGTGAGCGCGAGCGCCGTTGCGGGGCGGCCGGCCGCGGACAGCATGTCCTCAGTACACAGCATGTCCTCAGTACCGCGAGTGAGGAGGCACGTGATGTCCAGCGAGTTCCAGCGGACCAAGCTCCAGGCCATGTTCGAGGCGTTCGACGCGGACGGCAACGGCTATCTGGAGGAGGCGGACTTCGTGGCCCTGGCGGACCGCTGGGGCCGGCTGCCGCGCGTGAGAGAGGCATCGGAACTGGCCGCGCGCGTGGACGGCGTACTGAAGGGCTGGTGGCAGCATCTGTCGGAGACGGTGGACACGGACCGGGACGGCCGGATCGACATGGACGACTTCCTCGCCATGGTGGACCTGCTGCCGACCATCCCCGAGGCCGTCACCGCCACCGCCGACACCATCTTCGACGCGGTCGACGAGAACGCCGACGGGCGCATCTCGCGCGGCGAGCACCAGCGTCTCGTCGACACCTGGCACGGGCGGCCCGTGGCGACCGGCGGTGCCTTCGACCGGCTCGACCAGGACGCCGACGGCTACCTCAGCCGCCCTGAGTTCGCCGCGCTGTGGACCCAGTTCTGGACCAGCGACGACCCTGCCGAACCCGGCAACCTGATGTGCGGCCCGATCGGCGCCGGGTGAGGCACAGTCGGCGGCCGTCCAGGTCCGGCCGCGGCGGGCCGCCTGCCAGGTGAGGTGCATACGGGGCGCGGCCCGGGCGAGGATCGTCATCCGCTGGATGTGACGCAGGACGCCGTCCTTCGCCCAGCGGGCGAAGTAGCCGAGCACAAATGCGTCAGGGAATGCCGAAGTCGGCGGGCAGTGCCCGCCATGTCGCGCCGCTGGCGGTGATGTGGCGGATGGCGTCGACGACGCGTCGGCGGGGCCATTTCTCGGGGCCTCGCCCTCGGAGGTCTGGCAGGCGGGGACGGGCAGGAGCCGTTCCAGGAGGAGCCATTCGAGGTCACTGGTGTCGGAGGGGGGCGGCGGGGCAGGGGCAGGGTCCTGGCGGGGTGTCAGGTCGTTGCCTGACGGAGAGTCAACTGCTGGGCGGTTGCGTCCCGTTGCTTTCCACGGGTTGGTCGCTCCAGGCCGGCGAGGAGGTGCGGGCTGGCTGGACTCGATCGCGCCCATCGGTGCCATGACCGTGCGGCTGCAGGGGGCGTCGGGTGTCTTCTTCCGGTGCGGCAGCCGGATCCCGGCGATGAAGTGGGCGACCCGGTGGTGCACCGATTCGAAGAGCGCCCTTTCGTAGCCGGTCCGGGCCTCCCGGGCGCCGTCCAGCATCCGTTAGCCCCGTGCCCTGCCCCAGATGATCGGCGGCAGGCGCTTCGCGGTGGCGTCCTGGCGCAAGTGCGCGAGGCCGGTGTGGACCTGGGCGCGGGCGCGGTCGGTGGCCGTGACGAGCTGGACGACGGTCAGTAGGACCTGCGCCAGCGGCCAGGCTCTCGGCACGACCAGCGGCGCTTGTGCCGGCGCGACTCCAACCCGCTCTCGCCGTACGGCAGATCGCGGGGCCGGGCCACCGCCGAGCCCTTCACTCCGGTGACGAACACCCCGCAGACCGGGCACACACCCGGGCCGTCTGGTCGGCGGTGGCCAGGTGGACCCGGTGTGTCCCGTCCGCCGGCCGCGAGACGCGGCCGACGGACACCCCGTCGAGGGCGAGCGCCGACGCCGTATCGTTGAGCAGGCCCGCGGCTCCCGCATGATCGTTCTGCGTGGAGAACAGAAATGAGCACGCAGGTCGACGGGCACCTTGCGTCGAGGGCCGAGCCGCTGGACCCGGCACCGAGCGTGACGTCGCGTCAGCAAGCCGAACCGGCGCACCGCTCACCTGTGAAGACCCGGGAGAGTTCTGGGCGGCTTCGCGCTGCTTCCACAGCACCAGAGCCCATCGCGACCGAGACCTGGGCCGGCACCCACGCAGCGGCCCTGTTCGGCGGCCGCGCCGAAACTGTCCCGTTCGATCGTCACGCTGCTGCGGATCCCGGCAGGTCAGTGCCGGTGAGGTCCCGCGATCCCGCCAGATCCCGACTCGCCGTGGACACGGGCCGGAACGGGGCCGAAAGATCACCTGCAGCGCTGCTTCCGACTGGCACCGCCCAAGCGCCGGACAGCTGGCTCCGGCAGCAGGACTCGCATGCCGTGTCGCCCGGCGGATCCCGCGTTGTTCACCCGCAACCAGACGTCAAGGATTGGAACATGTCATGAGCCTGTTCGGCCACAGCCGTCAATTGTCTCGACGCAGGTTGCTGACCCTCGCCGGAGGTGCCGCGGTGGCCACCGCGACCGGCATCGGATTCGCCCAGTCGGCTTCCGCGGCTTCCGCGGCGGCCTCGGCGACCGGCTACGGGATCGACTACTCCGACGCGTCGCTCACCGCAGGTTCGGTGGCCGCGGCGGGCTACGGCTTCGTGTGCCGCTACCTCAGCTGGCTGCCGAACCCGAAGGTCCTCACCCTGTCCGAGGCTCAGGCCCTGACCGCCGCGGATCTGGGCATCGTCTCCAACTGGGAGTCCGACGGGCTGCAGGACTGGCAGAGCGGCGTCCCCTCAGACCCCTACGCCCAGGGGGCCGGGCATGCCACCGAGGCACAGCGGCAAGCGCTGGCCAACGGGATGCCGTCGTCGCGGCCGATCTACTTCAGTGTCGACTTCGACCTCCAGCCCTCGATGTATTCCGCGCTCAACTCCTACTTCGACGGCGTCGCCTCGGTGATCGGCCGGTCCCGGACCGGTGCGTACGGCGGCTACCACGTGATCCAGGAGCTCTTCGACAGCGGGAAGATAGCCTGGGGCTGGCAGACGTACGCGTGGTCCGGCGGGAACTGGGACAGCCGCGCGCAGTTGAGACAGGTCCAGAACGGCATCGCGGTCGCCGGGCACGACGCGGACCTCGACCAGGCGATGGCCGCCGACTTCGGCCAGTGGGGCGGCACGGGCGGCGGCGGTACCGGTGTCATCCTGCCGTCCTGGCCGAACATCACCGATGGCATGACGGGGCCCAGCGTGCAGGCGGCGCAGTACCTGCTTCGCTACCACGGTGCCTCGATCACCGCCGACGGCGAGTTCGGGCCGGCCACTCTCGCCGCGACCAAGAGCTTCCAGTCCGCGCACGGTCTCAGCGTCGACGGCGAGATAGGCCCGCAGACGTGGTCGGCGCTGATCGTCCAGGTCCAATCGGGCTCCAGTGGTGACGCTGTCCGGGCAGCCCAGGTGGAGCTGAACAAGTTCGGCTACGGTCTCACCGTCGACGGCAGCTTCGGCTCCGGCACCAACAGTGCCGCCCGGGCTTTCCAGTCCGCGCACGGCCTGGGTGTGGACGGCCAGGTGGGACCGCAGACCTGGCAGATGCTCGTGGGCACAGGGAGCGGCGCAACGGGCGGTGGCACCGTCGCGCCGCCCTGGCCGAACGTCATCGACGGCGACACCGGGAACAATGTGCTGGCCGCGCAGTACCTGCTGCGCTACCACGGTGCGTCGATCACCGCTGATGGCCAGTTCGGGTCTGCGACCCTGGCCGCGACCAAGAGCTTCCAGTCCGCGCACGGTCTCGGCGTCGACGGCGAGATTGGTCCGCAGACGTGGTCGGCGCTGATCGTCCAGGTCCAATCGGGCTCCAGTGGTGACGCTGTCCGGGCAGCCCAGGTGGAGCTGAACAAGTTCGGCTACGGTCTCACCGTCGACGGCAGCTTCGGCTCCGGCACCAACAGCGCCGCCCGGGCTTTCCAGTCCGCGCACGGCCTGGGCGTGGACGGTCAGGTGGGACCGCAGACCTGGCAGATGCTCGTCGGTAGCTGACCGCCCAGCCCCTCCGGCGGCGAGTGTGCGGGACGGAGTGACCATGACGGTTCGTTCGTCTCGCACTCGCTCGCCGCGGCGGAGACAGGCCCGCTTTCCGAGGTCTTCGAAGGTGAGCGGTGCACTGATCCGGCTTGCTGACGCGACGTCACGCTCGATGTGGCTCCGTGCCGTTCTCCGCCCGCACTTCAGCCAGGAGGAGAAGAACTGCTTCTCACTCGCTTCGTGAACCGGCTCCCCGTGGGGGTCACGGGGAGCGTGATTCGGATGAGGCTCAGAGGTAACTGAGAAGTCCCTGTGAAAAAGTGCGGAGGGTTCCGCGGCGTCCGCCGTCCGGCCAACCTCCCATGGAGAAAGCCCTCATGAGCCTCACTGTCGTCAACGGACTGCCCGCGCACGTCCTGTTCGTGCACTTCGTCATCGTGCTCGTACCCCTGAGCGCCCTGGCGCTCGTGGTGTGCGCGGCCTGGCCCGCAGGTGCCCGGCGGCTGGGACTTCTGCTTCCGATCCTCGCGCTCGTGACGTTGGCCAGCGTGCCGGTGGCCACCCACGCGGGGGAGTGGCTCGAACAGCACGTCGGCAGCGACCCGTTGGTGCGCAAGCACGCCGAACTCGGCGACGGCCTGTTGCCGTGGGCTCTCGGCCTCTTCGCGTTCTCGGCCGTCGTCTGGTGGACGGCCCGCCGCTCGGCACCGGCCGAGGAAGGGCTGGCGAGTGCTTCGTGGTCGCCCTCGGTACTGGTTCGGGGCGTGGTCGTGGCTCTTTCCCTTGCTGTCGCGGTCGGCGCCGTGGTGGACGTCTACCGGATCGGTGACTCGGGTGCCAAGGCCGCCTGGCAGGACAACTACTCCAAGACGGCCACGCAGAACGGCGGCTGACAGGACGAGGGCCGCCGTGGGGGGCGGGCGTCTCCGGACCAGCACTCGGCGTGATGCCCCCAAGCGATGACAGGGGCGGCGGTGCCGTCGGCGAGCAAGGTGTCCAGTCCCGGCGATCACCGTGGGACCAGTTGGGTCTTGCTCTACGCGATCGGTTTGGTGGTGGCCAACGTGCCCGAGGGGCCGCTGCCCACCATTACCTTGGTTCTGGCCGTGGGCGTCCGGGAGTTGGCCGGGCGCGGCGCCGTCGTCAAGCGCCTCAGCGTCGTGGAGACGCTCGGCTCGACAACGGTGATCTGCACCGACAGGACCGGCACCCTGACCGAGATCCACATGCGCGTCACCTCGCTGTGGACCTCCGAGGGATCCGCGGACCCGCGTGTGCCGATGCCGCAGACCGACCTCGTGGTGCGCTCCGCCGCAGCCTGCACCAACGCCGCACTACCCGGGAGCGCTACGGCCGAGGCGAAGGGGACCCCACGGAACTCGCTCTGCTGGAGCTGGCCACTGTCCTCGGCTGCCCGGTCACCCTCGACCAACGCGCCCTGGGGCCCGTGGACGAGCAGCAGGACGCAGAGGGCGGCACTGTCCTCACGGTGCACACCAATGGCGCCCCCGAAGAGGTGCTGCCGAGGTGTACCGCCTCCAACACCCCGGCGGCGTACACCCGTTGACCTACGACGACCGTGCCGCCGCGACCTCGGCCATGAACGACTACGCGGACTTCGGGCTGCGCGTACCGGCCGTCGCTGTCCGTCAACTGCCCATCGGAGCACCGGTCCCCGCGCAGCGCGAAGAAGCCCAACTCGACCTGTGTCTTCTCGGCCTGGTCGCTATGAGCGACCTTCCGCGCCCATAAGGCCGGCATTCGCGTGCACGTCGTCACCGGCACCGAACTCGACCGGCTCGCCGAACCAGAACTGGATCAACTCCTGGCGTCGGAAGGCGAAGTGGTCTTCGCCCGCAGCACACCGGAAGCCAAGCTCCGCATCGCCGACATCGGTATCGCATTGGGCCGCTCCGGCGCCGCCGTCGCGCGGGAAGCCTCCACGATGGTGGTCACCGACGACGACTTCACCACCATCGTCTCGGCCATCGAAGCTGCCCGATCACGCTTCTCGCGCGACAAACGGGGTATACGGCAGGCTGCGGGAATGAAATCTCGAACTGACGGCATGTGGTGGGGAACAGCGATCGAGGCGCCGGACCCCAGCGGCCTGGCGAGGTTCTACGCCGAACTGCTCGGCTGGCACATCGGACACGAGGAGCCGGGAACTGCCATTGTCGCCGCCTCACCGCAAGGGCCCTTCTTCGCATTTCAGCAGGCGGACGACTACCGGGCCCCGGTCTGGCCTCCGGCCGACGGGGAGCAGCGTCCGATGATGCACTTCGACTTCCAGGTGGGCGACCTGGACTCGGCGGTCGCCGAGGCGGTCGCCCTGGGCGCCACGGTCGCGGAGTCCCAGCCGCAGGAGAACGTCCGAGTGCTCTTCGACCCCGCCGGCCACCCCTTCTGCCTCTGCTACGACGAAGGATGACCGCCTGAATCGCACTTCAGGGGATCCATGCCTATTGGCCACCGCTCGTTGCCGTCGTGACCTGTCGTAGACCGTAGAGCCCAGCCCCGAGGACGAGAACCGCGGCGCCGGAGACGACGGTGCTCGTGGGCAGGGCGAAGGCGAGGGCCGCGCAGCCGGCCAGGCCGGTGACGGGGACGAGGCGGTTCGGCCGGCCCTCTTCTGCGGTGAGGGTCCAGGCGGAGGCGTTGGCGATGGCGTAGTAGGCCAGGACGCCGAAGGAGGAGAAGCCGATGGTGCCGCGCACGTCCGTGGTCGCGGCGAGGACGGTGACCACCGCGCCGACCGCGAGTTCGGCGCGGTGGGGGACACCGAAGCGGGGGTGGACGGCGGCCAGGGCGTGCGGCAGGTGCCGGTCCCGGGCCATGGCGAGGGTGGTGCGGGAGACCCCGAGGATCAGCGCGAGCAGTGAGCCGAGCGCGGCGACGGCCCCGCCGACACGGACGGCCGGCACCAGCCAGCCGGCGCCCGCGGCGCGCACCGCGTCCGACAGCGGGGCGGTGGCGTCCGCCAGCCCGCGCGGGCCCAGCAGTGTCAGGGCGGCTGCGGCGACGAGGGCGTAGACGGCGAGGGTGATTCCGAGCGCGATCGGGATGGCGCGCGGGATCGTGCGGGCGGGGTCGCGGACCTCCTCGCCGAGGGTGGCGATACGGGCGTAGCCGGCGAAGGCGAAGAAGAGCAGGCCCGCGGCCTGGAGCAGCCCGGCGACGCTGGTGTCCGTGCCGATGTCCAGCCGTGCGGTGTCAGCACGGGTGGAGGTCAGCGCCGTGACGATGACGGCGGCGAGCACGGCCAGGACGACCGCGACGATGGCGCGGGTGAGCAGGACGGACTTCTGTACCCCGGTGTAGTTCACCGCGGTCAGCGCCACTACGGCGGCCACGGCCACCGCGTGGGTCTGGCCGGGCCAGAGATAGGCGCCGACGGTGAGGGCCATGGCCGCGCAGGAGGCCGTCTTGCCGACGACGAACGCCCAGCCGGCCAGGTAGCCCCAGAAGTCGCCCAGGCGTTCGCGGCCGTAGACGTAGGTGCCGCCGGACCGCGGATAGAGGGCGGCCAGCCGTGCCGAGGACGTCGCGTTGCAGTAGGCCACGACGGCCGCCAGGGCCAGAGCGAGCAGCAGCCCCGAACCGGCGGCGTCGGCCGCCGGGCCGAGGGCCGCGAAGATCCCGGCTCCGAGCATCGACCCCAGACCGATCACCACGGCGTCGGACACGTCCAGACGCCGCTTCATCCCACCCGTCCCTGTCTGGGCTCTGTCCGCGTTCATCGCTCACTCCTCCTCGTACTCGGCGCACGGTAGCCGAGGAGGAGGGAGTTGCTGCCGGAGAGGCATGGTCCTACTGTGCCGTGTGCCGGGCGTCAGCTGGTCTTGTCAGCTGGTCTTTCGACCCCAACTCGGCCCCACCAGGTCCCACTCCGAAGTCCAGGAGTCGATACTGCGCCGGTCCAGCCGATACCGTGCGAGGGCCTCTTGCCGCACGCCGGACCGGCGAAGGCGAGTGCGGCGGTCAGGCCCAGGACGGCGGATTCGAGAGTCGCCTCCTTCGAACTCGGCGGTTCGATGGTGGAGTTGCCTGCGGAGTCCAGCCAGATCACGACCTTGGATGGGGCCTTCTGCCCCGTGTCCACCAGGGCGCTGCCCGTACGGCGGGTGCCGTCGGCGGTCGTCCAGCGGACCTTCGCCTTGATCAGGCCGCGGGATCCGACTCCCGCGGCGGGGGACGGGGTGCCCGTGAGGAGTACCGCCTGCACGGAGTGCCGCTCGGTGCGCTGCGCGGCGAACACCTCGTCGGCGGCGTGGGACGTCACGAAGCCGGCGAGGGCGCTGCCCACCAGGACCACCGCCCACACGACCAGGACGATCCAGGCCTCGGCGATGTCGTCGTGTCGGCGCAACGGGTTGCTCCGCAACGGCCACTGCCGCTTCTTCATACGCCTGTTCCTGCCCATGGTTCCGCACCTCCTCGTCGTGGTCGCCATGCCGAAGGTGTCAGTCGGGAACATGACGTCGCTTGGGCCGAACAGGGGCTGTCGGGTGCCCCATCGGCACCGCCTCCCGGGCCCGGACGGGCCGTTCAGCCCGCTGTGGCGGAGGCGTCGCCGGACTCCGGCCCGGCGGCCAGGGCGTTCGGCAGCCGTGCATGGATCTCGAAGCCGCCGCCGAGCTGGGCGTGGCGCAGGATCCGCAGGAAGCCCGTCTTGCCGGTGACGATTCGGAGCCGTCCGCTGCGGGCCGCGGTCCGGTTCCGTGCCCGGCACAGCACTCCCAGCCCGGCACAGTCGATGAACGACAGGGCGCGCAGGTCCAGTACGAGATCGGGGCGGGGGCCGGCGGTCAGCATGTCCAGGTGCGCCGACAGCGGCTGCGCCGCGAGGAGGTCGATCTCGCCGCGCAGCGCCACGACGGTCGTCCCGGTGATCACACGTTCCGAGGAGCGCAGGGCGGCGGTGGTGTGGATCTCGGTCATGGTGCGAGCCAACCGGCCAGGTGGTCCCGCACGGAAGGGTCGACCGGCCCAAGCCAGAACCGACGGCCCCGGACACGCTGGACAGACGGGGGCAGTCGACCGAATGGGGAAGGAACGTCATGAAGGGCTTCGTCTCCCACGGGCCGGGACAGTCCTCCTGGGACACCGTCCCGGATCCCGGCATCGAGGACGCCATCGACGTGATCGTGCGCGTCGACGCCGTCACCATCTGCGGAACCGATCTGCACATCCTCAAGGGCGACGTGCCCGAGGTGCACCCTGGCCGGCGCGACGGGACTGGAGTCCTTCGCCGCCCTGCCGCCCTACGCCCCGCGTACTGACGCGACAACACCGGCCCGATCGCCTGTGCCGGCCCGTCAGAACCCGACCGCTGTGCCTTCTTGACCTGAGATCGGCAGGAGGGAGGACGGGCCACAGCCTCCGGTGACGATGATCGCGCTTTTCGGGGAGGTCCAGGTGCCCGCATCCGGGTGTCCTTCACGATGGGAGCTGTTGCCTTGCTCGGCGACGGCGCTTACCTCAATCGCGATATGGCGGTGCCGCACGACGACAATGCCGCTCACCGTGAGGTCCGCGCCCGTGTGGAACATGTCATCCCGCCTGGAGAACTACGAGATCCGCCGCGACTGCCGGCAGCGCTGCGACGGCCTCCATCACGCCGTCCAGACCGTCGCCCACCTGTACAACCTTGCCCTCGCCTCATGAACGCACGACGCCACTCACCCGCTCCGACTGCCCAGTTCACGGCCTTCTGCAACACCCTTTAGGTATGACTGCCACCGCTCGGCCCCCTCAGGGTGATGTCGTCGGCGTAGTACGTGCCCTGCGCGTACCAGCCGTGCACGTAGATGGTCGCGCTGGTCTGGGACGCGCCGGTGGTGAACGAGACGGTCAGAGGGCGGTAGGCGGAGGGGGAATTGGTCCAGGTGGAGGTGCCGCCGTTCACGCCCAGGTAGACATAGGAGCCCCGGACCCAGCCACTGAGTGAGTAGGTGGTGTTCGGCCGTACCACGACGGTCTGGTCGCACTGTGCGGTGTCGCGCGAACTCACCCTGCCCTGAAGGGCTTTGGAGCCCGTGTGGACGGGGGAGGCGACGATCGAACCCGGGTTGCCGGCGCAGTTCCACGGCGAGACGTTGCCCGACTCGAAGCCGGGGTTGGTCAGGACGTCGGATGCCCCGACGGCGCTCGGGGCGGCCGATGTCGGGGTGGCTGAGGCGCTTGCCGGGGGTGCGGCCGGGGTGGCCTCGGTAGCGCTGGGGATCAGGAGGGAGCAGCCGAAGCCGGCGACGGCCGCGGCGGCGGCGACCGCGATCGTCACGGCCGCCCGGCGCTGTCCGGGCCCCAGGCGCGGGCGGTCTGCGGAGCGCGGTGGCCGGACGCCGTCGTCGAGTACGGGGACTTCCACCGTCGTGCCGCCGCGGACGGGCGGGAGTTCCTCTGTATCGCCGCCGGTCGGGGTGTGCGGGACGGGTACGGCCTCGGCCGTGTGGGTGCGGTAGTCCTTGTCCTGGCGTATCTCGTCGAGGAGTTGGGCCAGTGCGTCGGTGCTGCGCGGGCGCACCACGAGGACGGGCTCCAGCGCGGTGTGGTCGTCCGGTGAGCCGGAGGCGGGTGGTGTGGGCACGGTGCTTTCCTTCCGTCCCGTGGCGGGGACCGGGGCTGTCCCTCGCGAAATGGATACGCAACGCCCGCGCCGGAGGTTCAGCCGGTGCACCGCAGACGCCAGGGCACCTTGGTCTGGCAGCACCGCACAGCTCGTACGTGGTGAATCAGCCCGCTTGAGCGGTGGCCGGTCCGCTGAGCGGAACACAGGGCGACGCCGTGCTTTCGGCGGAACACGCTGTCCACGAACAAGGCGATATCGGGTTTCCGGTCGACAAGTCAGAGGAGTCACGACGATGAAGATCCGAAACAGGATCACGGTCCTGGCGGCGACGTTCGTGAGTTGTGCGGGCATGGTCACGTTGGCGACGGGGGCAAGCGCCGCCACGCCGACCACGGACTCTACGGCGGGCATATCCGCCCGCGTCACGGCCGCAGCGGCTGCGAGCAGCTATCACACGATCAAGAACATGGCTTACACCCAATGCGTGGACGCGCCCGGCGGGGTACTCAACGTCAGACTCCAGCTGGCCAACTGCAACGGCTCCAGCACCCAGAACTGGGCGTTCGTGTCGACCGGTGCTGCGGACACCTACTACCTGGTGAATCAGGCGAGTGGGTACTGCGCCGAAGTCAACAACGGCACCAGCGTTCCAGGAGAGGCCGTCGACGAATACCTCTGCGACGGACTGGCGTCGGAACAGTGGGTGGAGACCCCCGCGATCGTCGACCAGAAGGTCGGCGCGAAATTCAGGCACGTGGGTACCAATCTGTGCCTCGACACGGTCAGCAGTACCGGCAGCCAGCTCATGCAATGGAGTTGCGACGACGCACACCCGGCAGCGGCCCAGGTGTGGACCGTGAGCTAGGTCGTTGCTGAAGAGCCTGTCGGCGGCCACGGCACAACGGCAGGGCCCCTTGGTGGTTCGGGGGCCCAGCTGACAAAGGCTTTGCCCGTGCCCCGACCCGTGCCGGAAAATTCTCGGCGTGGCGGACATGGGACCCAGCGAAGAAGAGACACCGGACGGCCTGTTGGGCTGGTGCCTGGTGGCCAACGTGGCGCGGGAGACCGCACACGGCGAGGGCGGCCTCGACATCCAGCACGGCACGAAGCACTTCCGCACAGGTGCCCTGCTGTGGATCCCGCCCGTCCCCTGGGACCCCGGCTGGGGTCGCTGGCCCGCGGTCGGCCGCCACCGCGGGAACGGCCGCCGGTACGTCAACATGGTCGTGCGCGCGGAGGACCTGGAGAACTTCCGGGTCAAGGGTGTCTACAGCGAGGCCCTCGTCCGCAGCCTCAACGGCTACCGGCACGACCCGTCCGCCCCGCGGACCCTGCAGGACCCGTGGACGCGCGAGCGGGCCCAGAGCTGGGCGGACGGCTGCAACAGCAACCGGGAGCCGCTCTTCATCGAGGGCCACCCCTACGCCCACCCGCGGATGTCCGTTCCCAACCCGCCGCCGGCAGAACTCCAGGTCGACGGTGAGACGCTCCATCTCGCTCACTACGGCACCAGGGGAGCCCGCTACAGCCGTACGCCACCGCCCGTGGAATGGACCCCCGAGCCCTGAGCGGGACTGTCGAAAGTCTCGCCAGGGTCTGTGCGCCGGCGCGGAGCCGGCCGAGGTTTCTCTCCGGGCCGGGAACAGTGTGGAGGTGTCCTGTCCCCGTCCGCGAAGTGTCACCAAGGCCGGCGCAGCGCGGCATCAGTACTGCTCGGTCTCCACGAAACCGGCGTCCACGTCGTCGTCGGCACCGTAGGTGTCGGCAGCGGCGGACAGGTTCAGTCCGGGCGGGCTGTCCTTCAGGCCGAGGCCCATGCCGGCCAGCTTCTCCTTGACCTCGTCGATGGACTTCGCACCGAAGTTGCGGATGTCCATCAGGTCGGCCTCGGAACGAGCCAGAAGCTCACCCACCGAGTGGACGCCCTCGCGCTTGAGGCAGTTGTAGGAGCGGACCGTGAGCTCAAGCTCCTCGATCGGCAGGGCGAGGTCGGCGGCAAGGGCGGCGTCCGTCGGGGACGGGCCCATGTCGATGCCCTCGGCGTCGATGTTCAGCTCGCGGGCGAGACCGAACAGCTCCACCAGGGTCTTGCCGGCGGACGCCATGGCGTCACGGGGACGCATGGCCTGCTTCGTCTCGACGTCGACGATGAGCTTGTCGAAGTCGGTCCGCTGCTCGACACGGGTCGCCTCGACCTTGTACGTGACCTTGAGCACCGGGCTGTAGATGGAGTCGACCGGGATACGGCCGATCTCCTGGCCCACCTGCTTGTTCTGCACGGCGGAGACGTAGCCGCGGCCGCGCTCGACGGTCAGCTCCATCTCCAGCTTGCCCTTGCCGTTGAGCGTGGCGAGGACGAGGTCGGGGTTGTGCACCTCGACACCGGCCGGGGGCGCGATGTCGGCGGCGGTGACCAGACCCGGACCCTGCTTGCGCAGGTACATCACGACAGGCTCGTCCTGCTCACTGCTGACGACGAGCTGCTTGATGTTGAGGATCAGGTCGGTGACGTCCTCCTTGACGCCCGGCACGGTGGTGAACTCGTGCAGCACTCCGTCGATACGGATGGACGTGACAGCCGCACCGGGGATTGAGGAGAGGAGCGTACGGCGCAGGGAGTTGCCGAGGGTGTAGCCGAAGCCCGGCTCCAGCGGCTCGATCACGAACCGGGAGCGGAACTCGTCGACGACCTCTTCGGTCAACGAGGGGCGCTGAGCGATCAGCATGCGGTGTTGCCTCCAGTGGTTTGGCGCCCGCTATGTGACGCCGTAGACACCACGAAGCCTACGGGGCGGCACGGGCGATACGGTCTCTGCCGTGGCCGAACCGCCCGTCTCCCCGACCCGGCGAGGAGACTTTGGGCCGTTTGTTTCCGCCCGCCGCCTCCACCCACAACCGTTTCCGCCTTGTCCATGTCCCCAGCACTCGGGTGCGCGGGACGGGCAGGCAGGGATGTGAGGTCAGGGTCGGCTGATGTCGTGGTCATGGAGTATATGCGGCTCCAAGATCGCGTCGACCAGCGCGGGGGCGTGCCGGAGGGCTACGCCCGTCTGTGGGCCGCAGTGCGTCGGGGCGCCCCCGATCGATGACCCTGCCGTCGTCCATCACCACCACGACATCGGCGGTGGCCGCCTGGGACAGGCGGTGGGCGACGACGACCGCGGTACGGCCCTCGGCCACGGCGAGGGCCGCCCGGTCGAGGGCCTGGGCGGTGTCGCTACCGCCTTCCGCCGTGGCCTCGTCCATGACGATCACCTCGGGGTCGAGCAACAGGACGCGAGCCAGGGCGAGTTGCTGTGCCCGGCGCGGGGTGCCACCGACGCGACCGGTGCCGACCGGGCTGTCCACGCCGTCCGGGGCCGCGTCGATCCACCCCGATGCGCCTACGGCGGCGAGCGCGGTGGCCAGGTCTGGCGCCGGGTCGTCACGGCGGGCGAGTCGGAGGTTGTCCGCGAGGGTCCCGAGGAACAGGTGGTGTTCCCGGGTCACCAGCATGATCCGGCGCCGCCCGTCCGGCGTGGGGGCGGCGAGGTCGGCGGTGTCGGCGGTGTCGGCGCCGCCGAGGGTGAACCGTCCCGAGGACGAGAGACGCAGGCCCGCGATGAGGGTCGCCAGCGTGGACTTGCCCGACCCCGTGCGGTACGCGGGGGCCGGTGCCGTAACGGTGGTGGACGTTCATGCACCACAAGTGCCGTTCCTGGACGGCTGATCGGGCCCCGCGGACGTTCGGCCGGTGCGGGTCCGCCGAGCGTGACGCCGACGACCCTGGCGAGGCCGGCCGCCGCCTCCTGCACTCTGTCGAAGCTGCCGAGCATCATGTTGACGGGGTCGAACAGCCCCCGAAGAACAGCGCGGCCATGGTCGCGGCAAACACGTCGGCCGGCCCCGCGTGCACCAGGGCGTACGCCGGGACCAACACCGTGCTCAGGCCGAGGCGCAGCGCGGCGTACGCGCCCAGCAGCGCGGAGGCACGGCGTCCGTCGGCGGTACGGCGCGCCGCGTAGAGCGGGTGCGAGGTGCGCAGGTACCAGCTCAGGGCGTACGCCTGGAGCGGCACCGCGAGGTGTGCCGGGAGCACGAACCGCCAGTCCAGGGCGGCCAGTCCGACGAGGCTCGCGGCGATCGTCAGCGCCGCCGTGACGGAGGCGCCCTGCGCTCCGGACGCCACCTGCGATTCCCGGTCCACGTCACCGGAGACCCGGGAGACTAGATCGCCGGTGCCGCCGGCCTTGACGACGTTCACGGGCAGGTCGAGCGCGCCCGGCAGTACGGCCGCGCACCAACCGGTCACGGCACCGGCTGCGGCGGCCCCCGCCGGCAACCGCACCGGGCCGACCAGCGCGACGGGGCCGTCGGTCGGCGATGGCCCGGGTGAAACGGCCGATGGCCGTAGGCCCGGCGAGCGTGCGGGCGCTGTCGATCCCGAGGGCTGCGACGGCGGCCCACAGCATGAGCCACCGGCCCTGAAGCGCGTCCCGAAGCCGGGCCCGCGTCTGCCGAGCCGTGGCCGCCGGCAGTACTGGCGCCGGGGTGAGGGGCTGATGGGCGGTGGCGGGTGCGGTGGTCATCGGGTTGTGGTCCTGGGGGTGTCGGGGTGCGGGGGAGTTAGACCTGCGCTCGGAGCAACGGACCTGCCGGGCGCGAGAGATGGGCCGCCGCTCGGTGTAGTCGTCCTCGTCGTGCGGGTGTCGGATCGGTGTTCGGTGTAGTCAATCCGGGGCGTGGGGGTGTCGGATCGGCGACCGGCTCACTGGTCTTGGGGTTCGCGGACGTTGGACCAGTCCGCGATGCAACAGCCTTGAACTGCGCGGCTGTTGAACCGGCACTGGACGACATGATCGCAACGCGCCAACCACGTGGGGCTGTTGGTGACGACCAGCGTGGTGCGACCCGCCCTCGCCCTGCGAACGCGCTCGGCGATCGCGTGGTGGAAACGGCAGGCTGGTTCAGGGTGTTGGGGCGGTGAGGGGTGGTCCGGGTCCTGGGTGCGCCGATTCGGCGGGTCATCGATCGGGGTGATCTCGCGCGCCCGGGTGTCCAGTGTGGTGGCGACGGCTGTTGACGTGGTCTGGGGGTTGCCGGGGACCTGCATGTCGCGCTTGACGCGACTGCCGATGCGGCTGGTTTCCGGTGCGGGCATCTCCGCCTCGAAGGCCTCAAACTGCCGCAGGAAGAGGCGCCCGGCACCGTTCGGGCACTTGGGTATTCGGCGGGACGTTCGACATCGGTAAGTCGACTGTTGCCCAAGTCGTGGCGGAGTGGGAGGTGCTGTTCGCGATGGACGCCCGTCCTTCGAACGAACGGGCGTCCATCGCGGGCCGTCAGCGGGTGAGGAGGCGCGGGTCTGTTGAGCAGAGTGAACGTCAAGTCGCGGCCCTGAGGGTGAGTTACCCCTTCGTCGCGAACGACAGCGTGCCGGACGCGGTCGTATCGCCGTTCTGTGTGATCTGGAAGGCCCAGCCGTCCTCGACCGGCGCGCACTCGACATGGACGGGTGCGTTCCATTCGGTGAAGCGCAGGGCTTGCATGTGGCAGCCGTTCAGTCGGCCTGGGGCGGCGCCTGACAAGCAGGCCGCCTGGCGGGCCGCTTCCAGGAGGACCATGCCAGGTACGTGGTCGCTCGGGTGATCGAAGAAGCGTGGATGGCGCAGGTCGGCCGGTGCTACCAGCAAGGTTCCGGAGGGGGCGCGGACCAGCATCACGTCGCCGGGGGAAGGGACCGACACCTCGGTGGGCAAGGGGCGCGAGTGCACGTTGTCCGGAATGGGGCCGGCAGTGGCGTTCGGGCCGCGGAGCGTCTCGTACTCCTCCTCCGACAGGACACGGACGCGTCCGAAGGCCGAGCCGAACTCCCGCCCGGCGGCGGAGAATTGGATCCGTACGTTCAGCGCGACCGGCCAGGGGACGTCATCGACGCGGCGTACGTCGTGCACCTCGGCCCGGCACAGGACGTCGGTGGCGCCGTAGCCGACGACCGGTTCTGTGGCGTTGTCGAGTTGGAAGCCGACGCTTCTGATGACGGGCTTGCTCGTGCTCGGGACGCCGAGGAAGCGCTGGCAGATGTATAGGCCGACCTGGCGGATGGTCTCGGCGGCCAGCATCGGATCGTGCCGTTCGGCGGAACCGGGATCGGAACCGGAACCGGAACCGGATGTGGCGTACGAGCGTGGCCACTGCGCGGCGAGGAGGTAACGGCCGTCGGGCAGCGCTCGGGCGTCGGTGAGCAGGACTTCGGCGACCGCGTTCCGGTGTACGAGGGTCCGGGACACGCAACTGTCCCAGCTCAGCGTCAGCTCTTCCGCGTCGGCTTCCGGAGGTGTGAGAGAAGGTGATTCAGTCATTAAATAATAGAAGCTATGGTTCCCTGGCATCGGTGCGGGAAATGGCTGCCTGTCGGCTAGATTCACCGGAAAAGACGATCTGGCACGCAGGACAGGGACGACCGAGAATATGCAGGAACGCGCGGAAGTCACCCGACGGGCTGTTCTGGCGACGGCCGCGGTGCTGTTCGAACAGCATGGGTACGTCGGTACGAGCATCAGCGATGTGGCGCGAACGAGCGGGTACACCAGCGGGGCGATCTATT
Source organism: Streptomyces sp. P5F9 (assembly GCF_057961495.1). Lineage (NCBI taxonomy): Bacteria > Bacillati > Actinomycetota > Actinomycetes > Kitasatosporales > Streptomycetaceae > Streptomyces > Streptomyces sp. P5F9. Next base: position 29,929 of record NZ_JBXVPZ010000009.1, read on the forward strand.
TCCATTTCGGCAGCAAGGAAGGGCTGGCCCGGGGTGTCCTGGAAGCCCATTTCGCCGAATGGCCTCGATATGTGGAGCGTTGGGAATCCCAGGAGGGTCCTGTACTCGACCGGTTGGTGGGTCTGAGCCTCGCCGTGGCCCGGGAATTCCGTGACAACGTGATCGTCCGCGCCGGCAACAGGCTCTGGAACGAGCGCAGAACCATCCCCGTCTCCCTGCCCCGGCCGTTCGTGGGCTGGATCGACGTGGTCTCCCACATGCTGGCCGCCGCCGGGCGGGCGGGGGAACTCGCCCCCGGCGTCGACGCCGAGCGCGCCGCACGCGTCCTCGTCTCCAGCTTCTTCGGGGTGCACACCGTCTCGGACGCACTGGACGACCGCCGCAACATCGAGGAAGCGGTGAGCGACCTGTGGATGATCCTGCTGCCGGGGTTGCAGGCGGCGCCGGTTGATCCGGCGAAGTGCCTGGAGGGGGCGAGGACGTTGTTGGGGGCTACTCGGGGGTGGCCTGCGCCGAGTGTGAAATGAGAGCGCGCGCGATCCGACCGGGCGTTGCCTGACCGAGGCGATGCTGCTCCCGAAGTGCACGGCCGCCCGCTCAACACCCTTACCGTCGGTGTGAGTTCAATCGGTGTGAGTTCAATCGGCGCGGGTTCAATCGGCGTGACTTCAAGACGCCGCAGCAGCCGATCAGTCCGGACCGGACCACGCCCGTCATTACCCCCAGGACCGCTCACCTGCCCTACGGCAAACCTGGGGTGCAGGGACTTCGGCAACGCCCGGCAAGGAGGCGGTCTCATGAGTGAGCGTGTGGCGGTGGTGGTCGGTGCGGGCGGTGGCCTGGGTCTTGCCACGGCACAGGTACTCGCGGACGCCGGGTTCGGCGTGACGGCGGTCGACCGTACGGAGAAGGCGCCGGAGCGACTGCCCGACAGCACCCGCCAGGAGGTGGGCGACGCGACCGACCCGGCCGTGGCCAGGAGCGCCATCGACCGGATCGCCACCGAGTCCGGACCTCCCGAGGCACTGGTGAACACCCTCGGCGCGTTCCGCCCCGTCGGCAGTGACGTCACCGAACAGCGGCGGCCGCTCCGTGAGTTGACGTCGGCGCAGCCCTTGCCCCCGACGTGACCATGACGTCGACCACGCTGGGCGGTGTCCCCGTCGCCGCGATCACGGTCGACGGAGTCGAACCCCGGCACGTCGTCCTGTACTTCCACGGCGGCTTGTACGTTCTGGGCGACGCCGCGAGCGCCGCAGGCCTGGCCTCACAGGTGGGCCGGCGGACCAGTGCCAAGGTCTACTCCGTCGACTACCGGCTTGCCCCCGAGCACCCGTACCCGGCGGCGGTGGACGACGCCCTGGCGACCTACGAAGCCCTCCTGAAGGACGGCACCGGCCCCGTGGACATCGTCCTCGCCGGGGAGTCGGCGGGCGGCGGACTCGTCGTCGCCACCCTGGTCAGCGCCCGTGACCGCGGACTGCCGCTGCCCGCCGCGGCCTACGTCATGTCGCCGTACGTCGGCCTCACCCTGGCCGGGGCGAGCATCGAGACCAAGCGCGAGGCCGATCCGCTGCTCAGCCGGGATCTCCTCGAACCCCGGGTCACCGACTACACGGCGGGACAGGATCCCGCTCTCGGCCTGATCAGCCCCGTCTTCGCGGACCTGTCGGGCCTGCCGCCCCTGATCATCCAGGTCGGCACCCACGAGGCCCTCCTCGACGACGCCGTACTCCTCGCCCAGCAGGCCGCCGGCGCGGACGTCGAGGTCACGCTGGAGGTCACCCCCCGGGTCCCGCATGTCCTCCAGGCGTATCAGCCGCTCCTCGACGAAGCGGCCGTCGCGCTGGACCGGGCCGGAGGGTTCCTGTCCGCGCAGCTGGACAGCGCCGCCGGAAAGCCGGTGTCGTAGGAACCCGGTGACGACCTCTCACCCGACCACTGGCGTCGATGTCGTCGGCGAGCTCTCGGCTCAATCCTCCGAGCCCCGCTGCCCGGAACGGCTCCTGCGCCTGTCGGCGACCGAGTCGGCGAGCGGCACCACGATCCAGCAGAGGTAGGCCCAGTGGGTGAAGAGCGAGACCGGGATCGAGATCAGGAAGCCCAGTGCCACCATGCCGAGGCGGCGGATGGCCCGGGTGAAGAGTTGGGGCGGGGTGCCGGGGCGCTGGAGGCCGTCGCGGGGGACCTCGCGCACCATCAGTATGAACAGGAGGCAGGCCAGGAACTGTACGACGGCGTAGAAGACGAACCGCGCCTGGAACCCTCCCTCGCCGCTGATCACGTCGGTCGCGAACGGGGTGACCACCAGCATCAGCAGCCAGTACATGGTGAGGGCCGTCAACCGGCTGTTGGTCGCCGTGACGTGGCGGAACACCCGGTGGTGCGAGCGCCAGTGCGCGGCGATCACCACGAAACTGATCATGAACGCCAGGTAGCTCTCACGGTGTGACGTGGCCGAGTGCCACAGCTCGGAGTTGGTCGTTCCCTCCGGTACCGGAAGTTCCAGAGCCAGCAGTGTGAGCGCGATGGCGACCACCGCGTCCCCGAAGAACGTGAGGCGCTCGCCGGAGACCGCGCGGACCTCCATGTCCTCGTCCGCGGACGGCAGTTCTTGATCAGTCGAGACATCCATGGCAGCAGAGAATGCCACAGGCCGAAGGGCCCCTCGGACGCGCCTGGCACCGAGGGCCGGGCCGGGGGGAGTGGTACTGCTGGTCCTACCCGCACGGCTGGCGGCCGGCGCGTGCGGAAGAGGATCATCGGACGGACAGAGCACGGCCCCGACCGGAGACAGCTGATCGCGCAGAACGGACAGCCGCATGACCATGGCCTACCTCGCACAGCCCGAGCAGCAGCAGAGACTCGAATGGCTCGACGGCGGCGAGTTCGCCGTACTCCTCGACGCCGCGGCCACCGGCGGACAGCTGACCGTGGGACGGTTCTCCGTCGCCAAGGGCGAGGCACCGCCGTACCACAAGCACACCCGTGAGGACGAGGTCTTCATGCTCATCAAGGGGAGTGCGCTGCTGTGGTGCGACGATGAGGAGATGGAGCTGTCGGAGGGCGGCATCGTCTTCCTGCCGCGGAACGTGCCGCACGGCTACCGGATCACCTCCGACACCGCCGACCTGCTGATGATCTGCACGCCCGGTGGCATCGAGGGCATGTTCCGGCACGCGGGACGTGACCTCACGACCCCGCGCCCCGAGGGCTTCGAGATCTCGCGGGACATCATGGCCGAGGCCGCCGACATGTACGGCCAGATCATCGTCGGCCCGCCGCGCTGACCCACGGCTCCACGGCTCCACCGCACCGACCGGAACCAAGAAAGGCTCAGCCATGTCCCGGCAACAGCGCCAGGCCCTCGACGAGATGCTGCGGCACGGCCCGCTCGACCTCGGAGGGGACGTGGCCCAACAGCGCGCCCTCTTCCACGGCATGATGACGTCCATACCGTTGCCGCCCGACGTCTCCACCACCGAGGGCGAACTGGGCGGCGTACCGGTCGTCACCGTCGAGACGCCGGGGAACGACCCGGCGAGCGTCCTGCTGTATCTGCACGGCGGCGCGTACGTCATCGGCTCGGCGGCAGACGCCGCGGGTCTGGCCGCCGAGGTCTCCCGGCGCACCGGTGCCCGCGCCGTCTGCGTCGACTACCGGCTGGCCCCCGAGCACCCCTTCCCAGCGGCGGTCGACGACGCCCTGGCCGTGTACCGGGCCCTGCTCGACGGCGGAATTCCCAGTACCGCCATCGCCTTCGTCGGGGAGTCCGCGGGCGGCGGTCTCGTCGCCGCGACACTGGTCGCCGTCAAGGACGCGGGCCTGCCTCAGCCCTCCTCGGCCGCGGTCTTCTCCCCGTGGGTAGACCTGACCGTGTCCGGCGACAGCGCGGTGAGCAAGGCGGCGGTCGACGCCTCACTGACCCCGGAAGGCCTGCGCATCCGTGCCCGCGACTACCTCGGCACCACGGACCCGACCACCCCGCACGTCAGCCCCGTCTTCGCCGATCTGACCGGCCTGGCGCCCCTGTTCATCCAGGTCGGCTCGTACGAGATCCTCCTGGACGACGCCGTACGGCTGGCCGCACGCGCCGCCGAGCACGACGTCCACGTAGAACTCCAGGTCTGGCCCGAAGTCCCGCACGTCTTCCAGGCGTTCGCCGCGATGCTCGACGAGGGCGCCGCCGCGCTCGACGCCGCCGGCGCCTTCATCCGGGCCCGGTGGGCCGACGGCGCCGACGCAGGCAAGCCGGACGAGGCATTGCCGACCGGGGCCTCGTCGTAGGCGGACGGCGGACGACGGACGACGGCGCGGGCCGGCGGAGAGTAAAGACTCCGCCGCCCGGACGTTGAACGTCCGTGTACCGCGCGCCAGTTGAACAACAATGTGTTCCATGGCTACGACGAACCACTTCGGCATCGCTCTGCGGGGGTGGCGCGAGCGCGTGTCACCGCAGGACAGCGGGCTGGAGGCGGGCGGGGACCGGCGCATTCCCGGCCTGCGCCGGGAGGAACTGGCCCGGCTGGCCGGTCTGTCGGTCGACTACGTGGTCCGGCTGGAACAGGGCCGCGCCCGGAACCCCTCGGCCCAGGTCGTCACCGCACTGGCCAGGGCGCTGCGCCTCGAACCGTCCGAGCGCGACCACCTGTTCCGCTGCGCCCACCTCGCACCGCCCCCGGCCGGGAACGTGTCCCGTCACGTCCCCGCGAGGGTGCACCGGCTGGTGGGGCAGCTGGCCGGCAACCCCACCGCGGTGTTCGCCGCCGACTGGACCCTCATCAGCTGGAACGGGATGTGGAACGAGGTGGTCGGTGACCCCCGGACGTACGGCTGGAGGGAACTCAACCTCGTCGCCGGGATGTTCCGGTCCATCGATGGTCGACGGCGGGAACCGATCGCGGCCTGGCCGGTGCGGTCCTGGGCGGGCGACGAGGTCGAGGAGGAGGACCTCGTCGCCGACCTGCGGATGACGGCGGCCGCCCATCCCCATGACGCGCGGCTCGCCGCCTTCGTCGACCGCATGCTGCACGACAGCCCGCGCTTCGCCCGCCTCTGGTCCAACGGCACAGCCCGCACCAACGTCGGCGACCGCAAGACCGTCGAGCACCCCCGGGTGGGGAACATCGGCCTCGACCTCGACGTCGTGATGGCCGCGGGCACCGACCTCAGGATCGTCACGTACACGGCGGCGGCCGGGACGACGGATGCGGAGAAGCTGGACGCCCTGCGTGCCACCTGTCCGGAGCCGGGTCGGGGCCTGGCCCACGCCATGTCGGGCCGCGACGCCGCGAGTTGAGGACGAAGGCAGCGGTCCGTCAGCCCTCTTGGTCCCCGTCCGCGACGGACAGGGCATCGGTGATCAGGCGGGTGGCGAAGTCCTCGTCGTCGGTGATGCGGTTGATGTGCTCCGCGAGCAGAAAGGCCGTGGCCTCCAGCGGAGTCATCTCCTCCTTGGTCCAGTCCCCGTACTGCGCACGCCACAGGTTCGGGCTCAGCCCGGTGCCCGCGGCGATGGCCAGCCCGGCCATCATCGGGATCGCTTCCGGGCGCACGCTCCTGGGCATCATCCGCATCGTGGCCACGAGGCTGGGCACCACGTACTCGATGACGTCCTTCTCGTGCTCCTCATGAGCCTTCCGCAGCCACGTCATGAACATGTAGATCAGCGTGCACGTGCCGTCCAGCATGTCATTGAGCCCCTTGGCCCCCAGCGTCGCGATGAACTGGTCCATCAACGCCTGCTGTTCGGGATCGGTCGCACTCTTCCCGTCATGAACGGTCTTCAGCCGAGAGTCGATCATCATGATCGCCGCACCGACATCACCGACGGGAGCGTGCGCGGGGTCGCAGGGCGATGACACAGGATTCCTCCTCGGGTGACTGCGGTGGGTAACTCCACGTGTTCGTACAGTAGATGGCCGGTGCGGTCGGAGGTGGGGGTTTATCGGGTTTCACGGCTACGGGGTGGTGGCGGAGTCCGGATTCTTCCGGTGGGCGGGCGAAGGCATGTGCAGTGCGCTCTAGAACGCGGGCCGATGGGCGGAAGTGTGGGCGTACTCCCGCTCGGACCAGGCGACGCGGGCGCCGATCAACTCGTCCGCGTCGTTTGTTACGCTCCCCAGGCCTCCCGCGGGGGAAGTCCGGTGAGAATCCGGCGCTGACCCGCAACGGTGTGCGTGGCGACCCCGGTCGTCGCGCGAGTCCGATCGCCCGTGGGTGGTGCGACCCGTTGACTGCTCGCCGTGGACTGCGAGAGGAGATCGAGCGGCCGGCACGGTCGTCCGGGCTGTCTCCTCGATCGAGGCTCACCAGGCGGCCCCAGGTGAAGGACCGCCGATCGTGCTCCGACGTCCCAGAACCGGCTCCGGCCGTGGCCAGAGTCCAGGGCGTGATCCCCGCCGCATACCCCAACCCCTTCTGCTGCTCGGGCTGTTGCTCCTGCTCGGTGTCTCCGTCGTGTGCGGCGTCGGTCTGGGCGCGGCCGGAATCGGCACGGGGGACATGTTCCGGTTCCTGTGGGCCGGCGCCACCGGCGGGACCGTGCACGCCGGCGACGCCGCCGCCTACACCATCGTCTGGGAGATCCGGCTGCCACGGGTCGTCCTCGCGGCCGTCGTCGGGGCCGGACTCTCCGCCGTCGGCGTGGCCGTACAGGCCATGGTCCGCAACGCGCTCGCCGATCCGTTCGTGCTCGGCATCTCCTCGGGCGCGGCGGTCGGCGCCAACGCCGTCATCCTGCTGGGCGCGTTCGCGTGGCTGGGAGTGTGGGCGCTGTCGGCGTCGGCCTTCGCCTCGGCACTCGCGGCCATGGTCCTCGTCTACGCCGTGGCCCGCTCGCCGCACGGTCTCACCCCGCTGCGGCTGATCCTGACGGGGACCGCGCTGGCGTACGGCTTCGAAGCCGTCACCACCGTGATGGTGTTCGGCGCGGCCCGGGGCGAGGCGGCCCGCTCGGCGATGATGTGGCTGCTGGGGAGCCTCGGCGGGGCGACCTGGGCACAGGTGCCGGTGGCCGCCGTCACCGTGGCGGCCGGCTGGGCGTGGCTGCGATGGCGCGCGGAGTCGCTCAACGCGCTCGCGACAGGGGACGAGACCTCCGCCGCGCTCGGCGTCCAACCCGCCGGGCTGCGCCGGGAGTTGTTCCTCGTGACCGCCGCCGTGACGGGCACGGTCGTCGCCGTCAGCGGAGCCATCGGCTTCGTCGGACTGATGGTGCCGCACCTCGTACGGATGCTCGTCGGCGCCGATCACCGCAAGGTCCTCGCGGTCGCTCCGCTCGCCGGAGCGGTGCTCCTGGTGTGGGCGGACGTACTGTCCCGGCTGCTTCTGGCGCCCGCCGAACTGCCGGTCGGCGTGATCACCGCGGTCGTGGGAGTGCCCGCCTTCCTGTTGCTCATGCGGCGCGGTGGCTATGGGTTCGGGGGGCGTTGATGAGGCTCGACATCGAGGGGCTGTCGGTCGACGCGGGCGCGGTGCGGCTGGTGGAGGACATCCGGCTGGTCGTGGACAGCGGAGCCTTCGTCGGGCTCGTGGGCCCCAACGGCAGTGGGAAATCGACCCTGTTGCGGTGCGTTTACCGGGCGCTGCGACCGGCCGACGGCGTGGTCCGGCTCGACGGCGGCGACGTCCACGCCATGGAACCACGCGCCGCCGCACGGCAGTTGGCCGCGCTGCCGCAGGAGTCGTCGGCCGAGTTCGACTTCACCGTGGCCGAAGTGGTCGCCATGGGCCGACTGCCCCACCGGGACCGGACTGCCGCCTCGGACCGGGAGATCTGCGCCGGAGCCATGGAACGCACCGGTGTCGCCCACCTCGCCGACCGCGGGTTCCTCGCCCTTTCCGGCGGCGAGAGGCAACGCGTCCTGATCGCCCGCGCTCTCGCCCAACGCCCCCGCGTCCTGGTCCTCGACGAACCCACCAACCACCTCGACATCGCGCACCAGTTGGACGTGCTCTCGCTGGTCCGCGGCAGCGGCCTGACCGTGCTGGCGGCCCTGCACGACCTCAACCTCGCCGCCGCCCACTGCGACCTGCTGTACGTGATCGCGAACGGCCGGATCGTCGCCTCCGGCGCGCCGCACGAGGTCCTCCAACCCGCCCTGCTCGCCGAGGTGTTCGGGGTCCGCGCGCACCCCGTACGGCACCCGGAGACCGGCGCCGTCCAGCTCCTGTTCGACCTGCTCCCGCCCGCTGTGTAAAGGACAACTCCCCCCCATGCGCAAGCTGCTTGCAGCCGCCCTCTGCCTCGCCGCGACCGTCACCGCCGGGTGCGGCGCCACAGTCGAGCCCACGCCGCGGAACGCCATGTCCTCCGCCGTCACCCTCACCAACTGCGGCCAGAAGGTGACCTACAAGACGGTCCCCGAGCGGGTCGTCACCAATGACGTCGGCATCACGGAGCTGATGTTCGCCCTCGGTCTGGAGAACCGCATGGCCGGGTTCGCCATGCCCGACGACAAGGGTGACCTGACCGACGTCCCCTGGAAGGACGGCTACAAGAAGGTGAAGTGGCTGTCCAGGGACCAACTCACCAAGGAGAACGTCCTCGACGCCCGCGCCGATCTCGTCTTCGCCGGCTGGAACTACGGCTTCCGCGACGACAGCGGCTTCACCCCCGACGCCCTGAAGAAGCTCGGCATCCCCTCGTACGTCCTCACCGAGTCCTGCCGCAACGGCCGCACCGACATCTCACGCGGCATCATGCCGCCCTTGAGCGCCCTCTACGCGGACCTCACCAACCTCGGAAAACTCTTCGGCGTCGAGAAGCGCGCGGCCACCCTGATCGCCGACTTCAAGAAGCAGATCGCCGCCGTGCACACCAAGGCCCCGGCGAAGAGCCCCAAGGTCTTCCTCTACGACAGCGGCCAGGACGCCCCGTTCACCTCCGGCCGCTACGCCGCCCCCGACCAGATCATCAGCGAGGCCGGCGGCACCAACGTCATGCACGACGTCAACGACTCCTGGACCACGGTCGGTTGGGAGAGCGTCGTGCAGCGCGACCCCGACGTCATCGTCATCTGCGACTACGGTGACGTGAGCGCTGAACAGAAGAAGAAGTTCCTCCTCTCCTACGCCCCGCTGCGCAACGTCTCCGCCGTCAAGCACCACCGGATCTTCGCCCTCGACTACGTCGACCTCGTCGAAAGCCCCCGCAACCCGTCGGCCATCGCCCGACTCGGCGCGTATCTGCGGACGGTGGCCGCGGCGAAGGCCACCGACTAGGGAGAGTGCCAGGGCCCCTGCGGGTCAAGGCGCCTGGCGCAGGGCGGTGGCCATCCACTCCCGGACGGCCGCCGCCCGGTCCGGGTCCGGCTTGGGCGTGCCGTTGACCGTTGCCGCCAGGGACTGGTACCTGGTCAGCAGCCTGAGACCGGTCGCCTTCGCCAGCCGCTGTGCCGCCTTGCCGTTGGGGTCGAACTCGACGATGCCGCGCCGGGCCTTGTCGATGTCGTGGTCCCCTGTCATGGCGGCGACCATCTCGGCGTTGCCGGCGGCCACCCGCTCGGCGAGCTCCCGGGCCCGCGGCGATTCCGCCGGCGTACCGGCTTCCTGGGCGGCCCGTGCCTCCAGGAGGAGCTTCCGGTGCCGCTCGACACGGGCCGTCATCTCCGGTGAGGCCATCAACGTGCCCTGCGGGGTGCTGAAAGTGCGGTGGAAGAAGTCCCGGAGCGCCGTGCGGAACTCCTCGTCCCGCACGACCTCGGCGAGCTCGATCCAGGCCTCCAACTGCTCGGTGGACGGCTCCTCGGGCAGATGCGGCCGCAAGCCGTGCAGTCCCTCGACATAGCTGGGGTGGACGTCCAGGCCGTCGGTCACGAAGTCCCAGAACTGGTCGATGAGCCGGTCACGGTCGTCGTCGGACATCGACACGAGCTTGTGCATCAGGCTCACCTGTTCCGCTGTGGTGTGCTGCCGCGTGATGGACCGCAGCACGGCACGACGCGCCCGGAACTGCCTCAACTGGTCCTCGACCAACCGCAGATGCGTGACGGCAAGGTCGTGCAGGCTGGTCTCCTCGGCCAGTACCCGGCGGATGCCGTCCAGGCCGGCGCCCAAGTCGCGCAGAGTGCGCACGAGTTCGAGCCGGGCGATGGCGTGCACGTCGTACCGCCGGAAGCCGCCCTCGGTGAGACCGGTCGGCGTGACGACGCCCTCGTCGGCGTAGAACCTGATCGCGCTCACGCTCAGGCCGGTGCGGCGGGCGACGTCCCCGATGGAGTAGAGCTGCCGTTCGTTCACACCCAGCACTATGGGATCTCAAGTGACCTGAGAGTCAAGGGGGTTGGGCCCTGCTCGGATCCGTCCCAGGGGTGGCCGACTCCGTGGGCCGCAGGTCGGCGGTACTGCTCCGGGACGTCCCGGACGACGGCGCCGGCGGTGACGCGGAACCCCCGTCACCGCCCGTACGCCCCAGCAGCAGGCCCCCGCAGACCGCCGCCGCCCCGCCGACACGCAGTGTTTCCGGCTGCGCACACGATGCGTACAGTCGAGTCGAGCGTAGTGCCCTAGTGCCTCAACTCGACCTGCACAGAGGGAAGTTCAGATCGGCGGCGGTCTCACCTGACGAGTTCGGTCGGCTCGTCCAACTGCGTCAGCTTCCGCGGGTTGCGCACCACGTAGATCCGGGTGACCCGGCCGTCCTCCACCACGACACTGATCGCGGACGGTTCGCCGTCGAACTCGATCCGGCCCCCCGGTTCACCGTTGAGCCACACGGGCGTGGTGTCGAAGGCGGCCACCAACGCGTGCGCGCGGGCGAGGATCGGCGCCACCAGCTCGACGCCGTGGATCGGGGCGAGCGCGGCGGGGACCACCCCGCCACCGTCGGTCACCAGCACCACGTCCGGTGCCATCACCTCCATCAGCTCCTGCAACTGCCCGGTCCGCAAGGCGCCCAAGAACCGTTCCACCACGGCCTGTTGCTCCGACCGGCTCACCCGTACCCGCGGCCGCCGGGCCGCCACGTGCTCCCGCGCCCGCCGCGCGACCTGCCGCACCGCGGCCGCGGACTTCCCGATGACCTCGGCGATCTCGCCGTACGGCAGCTCGAAGACCTCGCGCAGCACGAACACCGCCCGCTCGGTGGGTCCGAGCGTCTCCAGCACGGTCAGCATCGCGATCGAGACGCTCTCCGCGAGCTCGACGTCCTCGGCGACATCGGGACTGGTCAGCAAGGGTTCCGGCAGCCACTCGCCCACGTACTCCTCGCGGCGGCGCGACACCGTGCGCAGCCGGTTGAGCGCCTGCCGGGTGACAAGCCGGATCAGGTACGACCGCGGGTCCCGCACCTGCGACCGGTCACCGTCGGCCCACCGCAGCCAGGACTCCTGCAGCACGTCCTCCGCGTCGGCCGCCGACCCGAGCATCTCGTAGGCGACCGTGAACAGGAGGCCGCGGTGGGCGACGAACGGGTCCCCGGTCACGCCGTCGGCCGTCATGCCGTCGACGCTGCGTCGGCGCCGGCGTGCCCCGCCCGGGAGGCCGGCGGAATCCCGCACGCGTCCGAGTATCCCTGCGAGGTGATCCCGTGCGCCGTGTTGCACCTGGCCGCCATGTTGGCGAAGCCGATGAACACGGTGAGTTCGACGAGCGCGGCCGGGCCGAGCCGGTCGAGCAGGCTCTTGGACAACTCGTCGGTGACGGTCGGCGGTGTGTTCGTCATGGCCTCCGCGTACGCGAGCACGTCCCGCTCCAGCGGAGTGAACACCTCCGACTGCCGCCAGCGTGGCACCTGGCTCGCCTTGGCCAGGTCCAGGTTTTGGTTCAAAGCGTGGAAGTAGTTGACGTCGAGGCACCAGCTGCAGCCGACCTGGGCCGCGACGGCCATGTGCGCGAACGTCTTGAGACCCGCGTCGGCCGCGTCCCACGTGCTCACCTTCGCCGCGAACTCCTGGTTCGCCTCGGCGAGTCGGGGCTGGTTCCACAGCACTTCGACGGGCTCGGGCACGGCCCCGAGCTGCTTGATCATGTTCTCGCGGAGCCCGGCGGGAAGCTCGGCCTTCGGAACGCGAAGCGTCACGGTGTTCTCCCTGCATGTGGTGTACGTGTGCCGGTGGCGGTTCGACATCAAGACACCGGCCGGCCCGCGGATGTGACACCGGGACCAGGGGGCTCCGGGTCGGCCACCGTGCTTGGCCGCTTCGCGCGCGGGTACTCGGCCGTCATGATGATCTCCGAGAACGAACACGTGGACCTCGCCGCGTCCGGCGCCGCCATGGGCCTGGTGGTGGCCTTCGCCGGTGGACTCGTCATCGTCGCGCTGCTGGTGTGGGCCGTCCGATGGGGCATCAACGTGCGGCAGCGGGAACCGGCGCCGCCGCGGCCGGACGAGCAGCCCCGGCTGCCGGAATCCGGTGCCGTCGGCGAGATCCTGGAACATCGGGAGCCGGACGAGGTGCCGCGCGCCCCCGACGGCGAGCGGCTCCTGCCGCACGACCTCCACCACTCCGGAAGCCGGCGCAGCGAGAACCAGGAGCGTCCGCGCTGGAACGAGGGGCCCGGCGGTTCCTGATGGCCGGCATCCGCACCACGGGCGACACCCGGACCGTACGGGCGGGCCGCCGCAGCCTCGCGGTCCACCGGCCCGACAAGGTGCTGTTCCCCGCTGACGGGAACGGCAAGGAGTACACGAAGGGCGACCTCGTCGCGTACTACCGGGCCGTCGCCCCCTTCATACTGCCGCACCTGCGCGGACGCCCGCTGATGCTGGAACGGCACCCGGACGGCGTCGACGGCCCCCGGTTCATGCAGAAGAACATCCCGGCGCACTACCCGGACTGGATCAGACGCGTCGAGGTGACCAAGGAGGGCGGCACGGTCACGCACCTCGTCTGCGACGACACCGCCACGCTCGTGTATCTGGCCGACCAGGCCTGCCTCACCCCGCACCGCTGGCTGTCCCGGGCCGGCCGGCTCCACCGGCCCGACCGCCTGGTCTTCGACCTCGACCCGTCGGACGGAGGCGACGGGGACGACTTCGCCGCCGTACGCCAAGCCGCCCTGCTCCTGCGGGAGTTGCTCGACGAACTACGGCTGCCGTCCGCGCCGATGACCACCGGCTCACGCGGTCTGCACCTGGTCGTGCCCCTCGACGGACAGCAGGACTTCGACGCGGTACGCGCCTTCGCCAAGGATGTCGCCGACCACCTCGCCGAGGCGCACCCCGGCCAACTCACCACCGCCGCACGCAAGAAGGACCGCGGCGACCGCCTCTACCTCGACGTGCAGCGCAACGGCTACGCGCAGACCGCTGTCGCCCCCTACGCCGTCCGCGCGAAACCCGGAGCCCCGGTCGCCGTGCCCGTCAGCTGGGACCAACTCGACGACCCGGACCTCGGCGCCCGCCGCTGGACCATCACGGACGCCGTGGACCAGGCCCGCACCAACCCCTGGGCGGGACTGACGGGTCGGGGACGCTCCCTCGCCCCGGCCGGACGACGGCTCGACGACCTGCGCGGCTGAGTGACCAACGCCTCGCAACGAAGATCAACCAGGACGACTGACGGATCGGCCTGTGGGTACTCACCGGTTCATGCGAATGAGTGTGGTGGACGTGGGTTCGAACACGGTGCGGCTTGTGGTGGCCGACCTGGAGGACGGCGTGCCGCTGCCCGTGCACACGGCCAAGTGGAAGCTACGGCTCTCCGAGCGCGTCGGCCAGCCGTACGGGGAGATCCCCGAGGACTCCGTACGCCACCTCGTGAAGGCGGTGTCGGCCGCCGCGGACACCGCCCGCAGTTGGGGCGCGGCAGGCCCACTCGCCTTTGCCACGGCGGTGGTTCGGGGCGCGCCGAACCGGCTCGACGTTCTCCGCGCGGTGCGCGCCGAGACCGGCGTACGGCTCTGCACGCTGCCGGGAGAGGTCGAGGGCGAGCTGACCTTCCTCGGCGCCCGCCGCTGGATGGGCTGGCGCGCCGGACCGCTCGCCCTGTTCGACATCGGCGGCGGTTCCTTCGAAGTCGCCTTCGGCCGCGGCCGGTTGCCCGACTTCGTCGCGTCCCTGCCGCTCGGCGCAGGCCGGCTGACCCGGGACTTCCTCTACGGCCAGGACCCGCCGCCCGAGCGTGCGGTCAAGGCGCTGCGTCGCGAGGTACGGCACCAACTGCGCGACGTGGCCGCACGGATCCGCTGGGAAGGGCCCCGCACCACCGTCGTCACGTCCCGCACCTTTCAACAGCTGGCCCGGCTCTGCGGCGCCGCTCCCGGACGCCAAGGTCCCTTTGTGGAACGGCGGTTGGCGCGGGCGGACCTGCGCGTGGGCCTCGACCGGCTGGCCGCCCTCGCCGCTGCCGACCGGGCCCTGCTCCCCGGCGTGTCGGCACCGCGGGCCGCGCAGAGCCTGGCCGGAGCCGTGGTCGGGCACACGGTCATGAAGCTCACCGGCATCAAGACCGTCACCGTCTGCCCCTGGGGCATCCGTGAAGGAGTGCTGCTGCGGTACATCGAGGACGGCGGGGCCTGGTGGACGGAGATGACGCGGCGCAGCGACGACACCGAGGCGGCTGGAGCGGTCGCCCTGCGGATCGCACCGGTGCCGAAGCCGAGACCCGCCGGCGGATAGGCGACGTCCGCGCCGCGCCGTCCTGCGCCGGGCGTGAGATCTCGGCGACCGCCGTCGAGATCCGCTGTTGCAGAGGCTCGGGCAGCGGCGCTCCGTTCACCGAGTCGACGAGTTCTTCGGCCAGTTGATGGAGTTTGGTGTTCGAGCGCTGGGAGACGTCGACCAGGACGCTCCAGGCGTCCTCGCGGCTGAGACCGAAGGAGGCCATCAGGACGCCGCGGGCCAGGTCGATGACCGGCCGGGTCAGCATCGCGCGCTTGAGCTGCACGACTTCGGTGCGCAGCTCCTCGGCCTCGTCGGACACGCCGTTCTCCTCCGTCAGGTCGTGCGTCGTGGGGGAATGTTCGTGTCAGGTGTCGACCACCCCGTCGGCGGCCGTGAGTCCTGGCAGGTGGCTGAACAGCGACGAGGTGTCGGTGAGCGCGAACAGCCGCTCGACCCCGGCACAGTCGCAGAAACCGACTCCGGCCAGGTCGAGGTCCAGCCCAGCCTTGCGGGCGACCGGGCCAGTGCCGACCGCAGGGCGCGCCACACCGTTTGTTCCGTGTCGACGTCGATCTCCCCGGAGACCACGACGACCGTCGGGGGATCCGCCCTGGACATGGGGAAGACCGCACATATCGTCCGGACCCCGCTCCTGAGAGGAGCGCCACGTTCGTGTTCCTGCATGGCAGCCGCTCCCGAGGCATCCGCCCTGTCTTCCGCCCGGTCAAGTCTTGCCCGCCGCATTTAGCGCGCGATGCAGGCTCACCGAAAGAGCCGTACAGGAGATCATTTCCGAGCTGGAACGGGACGGCTGTCTCTCCCACGCGCGGGAGGGGCGGACCACTCCACCCTCGCCCAGCACGACGACCGGCGCGAGCACTCGTTCACGGCACCGGCCGATGAGCAGGACTCGGACTCCGAACTCGCCGAGTGACTCGCCCACTTGGGGCGGGGGTGCTGGGTCGCCGGTGATTGACAAACCTGTGACGGTACGTCAATCACCGTGGACGGCAAGGGCGTTGGGTGGCAGGCATTGAGGCTTAGAGGGACACCTCAACTGCCGTGACGCGACAGGGTCGGTGGCCCGTCGGACCGTACGCCGCCCATGCGTCTGTGCGTCGTTCATGCGCCGCTCCGGCCGGCCGGCTCACCCTCCACCACTGCCTCCGCCAGTTCCTGCGCCGAGGCGTAGCGCGCGTCGTGCGGCAGCCGTTCCACCAGTTCCACCAGGCTGTCCGGCGCGTACTTCTCGCGCAGTGCGCCGCCCAGTTCGCGGGGGCCCGCGGGGAACGACGTACGGCCGAGGATCTTCGCCAGTTCCAGCCGGACCGTCTCCAGAGGCACGGACGCGCCGCTCGGCGTCACGGGCCCGCCCGCGATCACCGGGTCGTCGTCGGCGGTCGGCTCCGGGTCGTTCCACTCCTCGGTCCGGGTCGGGTGCCCGGAACGCAGCAGCCCCTGCAGTTCGTGCTTCATCTCCTCGTCCCGGTGGACGCTCAGTCGGTCGCTTCCGCGTTCCATGATCCGCTCCATGTCTGTCGGGGGAGTCCGACGCGTACCCGGGGCCATGGAGCCGACACGTCCCCTCACCCGCCCGCCTGATTGACCACCTTTCGTCATGGCATGACGGCCGGGAGTCATTGCCTTCGGACAATTGTTTCAGGGCTCTTCGCGCGGGAAGGCGCAAGGAGAGTGCTTCGGACAGGAGGCACGTCCGTGGGAGCCGGTGCATGCCGGATCGCGGGTGTGTTGCGCCTGGTCGATGCGTGCCCGCTCCCATGGGGACCGTCCTTCGACAACCCCTTGAGGGAGTTGTGAGCACCACCATGGACACAGTCACCACCCGGAAGCGCCATCCGCACGACGACGCCCCCCGTACCGCCGCCGCCTTCGCCCGCCTCTCACACCTGCCCGACGGACCCGAACGGGCCGCCCTGCGCGACGAACTCGTCCGGGTGTGGCTCCCGATGGCCGAACGTATCGCCGGTCGCTATCGCGGAAAGGGCGAGCCCTACGAGGACCTGCGCCAGGTCGCGGCACTCGGTCTCGTCAAGGCCGTCGACGGCTACGACCCCGAGCGCGGCCACGCCTTCGAGAGTTACGCCGTGCCGACCGTCACCGGCGAGATCAAGCGCCACTTCCGTGACCACATGTGGGCCCTGCACGTGCCCCGGCGTGTGCAGGAACTCCGCAACAGGGTGCGCACCGCCCTGCGGGACCTGTCCGCGACGGGGTCGGACCGGCGCCCGAGCGTCGCCGAGATCGCCGAGTACACGCAGCTGAGCGAGGAGGACGTACAGGCCGGTCTGGAGGCGCTGGACAGCTTCACCGCGCTCTCGCTGGACGCCGAGGCGCCGGGCGAGGACGCGGGGATGACGCTCGTCGGCCTGCTGGGGGAGTGCGACGCCGGATTCGACCTGGTCGTCGACCGCGAGGCGGTCAAGCCCGCCCTGCGGACACTCCCCGAACGCGAACGCACCATCCTCTACCTCCGCTTCTTCCGCGGTATGACCCAGAGCCGCATAGCGGAGCACCTCGGCGTCTCCCAGATGCACGTCTCCCGGCTGATCAGCACCTCCTGCGCCCAGGTGCGCGAACGCGTACTGGCCGACGCCGCGTAGGCGCTCCGCTGGGTGCCGCGATGGTCTGTTGTTCGGCTGCGGCGACGTCGTGGCTGGTCGCGCAGTTCCCCGCGCCCCTGAAGGCCCTTCGGGCCCTTCAGGGCCCGCCTCTGAGGCGGGCCGGCCGCCCTGTGGGACTTCTCCCGAGGGCGGCCGGTGGCGGGCTCACTGCCGAACCCTCCCGGGAGCGGTTGGGCAGCCTGCCACCCTCCTCGGACTACCGGGCTGGGGCCGGCTCAAACAACAACCGGCCCACTGGGCGACGCGTCGTACGGACCGGCGGCCGGACGATCCGTCGCCGGCCGCCCGCCGTGTTCGCGTGGTCACAGGCCGGTGAGGGGGAGGGGTTCCTCGCCGGCTCCCAGGTGGCCGTCGTACCCTCAACAACGCGGAACGCAGGGCCTGTTGGGCCGTTCCACTGATGGTCGGGGTGAGCGCGTACGGGACGTCCCGGCGTACCGGTATGCTCTCAACTGTTGTCTTATGGCAACTATATTCGCGGGAAATCGTGCGGTGGGGAGGGCAGGGCCATGGTGGTGCCACAGCCGCGGGCCGACGACCTGCTGTCGGTGGGTGGCGAAGGGGTCGGCCCGGAAACCTGGGTGGCCTGGCAGCCCGCCGTCCTGCTGGTCGAGGACGACGCCGGTGACGCGCTGTTGGTGGAGGAACTGGTCGCCGACAGCGCGCTGAAGATACGGCTGCAGTGGGTGCGGTCGATGGCCGAGGCCGCCGAGGCGCTCGCGGCCGAGGTACCGGACTGCGTGCTCCTCGATCTGCATCTCCCTGACGCACAGGGACTTGAGGCGCTCTCCCGGGTCCGGGCGGGCGCCGAGCGGGCCGCTGTCGTGGTCCTCACCGGCCTCGCCGAGGAGGAGACCGGACTGGCCGCCGTCGCCGCCGGCGCGCAGGACTAGCTGGTCAAGGACCGGGTCGAGCCGGGCCTGTTCGGACGGGCCGTGCGCTACGCGATCCAGCGCAAGCGGGCCGATGGGGCGGCGGTCGCATTGCAGGCCAGCCGCATGCAGGCCCAGGAGAACGCCCGTCTGGAACGGGGACTGCTGCCTCGCCCCCTGCTGCGCGGCGAGGGCGTCGAAGCGGTGGCCCGCTACCGTCCCGGGCGCGCGCAGGCGCTGCTCGGAGGCGACTTCTACGACATCGTGCAGAGCGTCGACGGCACGGTCCACGCGGCCGTCGGTGACGTCTCCGGGCACGGTCCCGACGAGGCCGCCCCTCGGTGTGGCCCTGCGCATCGCCTGGCGCACGCTGGTCCTCAGCGGTGTCACGGGCGCCGAACAGGGCGCCCTCCGGGGAACCGGGCCCCGTGAACGCCGGTGCTCACCGCCACGGGCCGGTCGCCGGGGCGTACGGTGAAGATCTGCTCCTCGTAGGCGGTCTCCTCGAACATGCCGAGGGGGAGCTGTGCCTCCAGGTCGATCTGCGTGACCGTGTCGCCGCGGCGGCGGTAGAGCCGGGGCGAGCCCGCGTCGACGGCCTGGACGGTGCCGGTCGCGAGGTCGAGGCGGAGCAGCAGGGTCAAGGCGTACACCTTGCCGCCGAACTGGGCGTAGACGGCCTGGTCGGCGAGGCGGGCCTGGTCGGAGAGGCTCACGCCGGCCCGGCAGGCGTTGCGCAGGGCGCCCACCGTGACGCTGGTGAGCAGGGAGGCGTCGATGCCGCGGCCCATGCCGTCGGTCGCCGTCACGGTGAGCCGGCTGCCGTCGGTGCTCCAGTTGAAGTTGTCGCCGCCGACGGTGTACGCGGGCTCCAGATGGGCGCCGATCACGAACTCCGGGTGACCGCAGCCGCGTCCAGGAAGAAGCTGCCACTGCATCTCGGCGGCAAGCGTGAGGCGCCGGGTGCGGCGGGCCAGGAGGTACAGGTCGGTGTCGCGTTCCGCCGTGGCGATCTCGTGGGCCAGGGCGGTCGCGAACTCGGCGAGCCCGCGCACCCCGGCGGTGTCGGCACCGGCGGCGGGCAGGCGGGCGGAGAGAACGCCGAGCCGGTCACCGCGCACGGTGACCGGCACATACACGGTGGCCGTCGCGTCCTCGGCCGGTTCGACGATGGGCGTCTGCACGGTGAAGGCCCGTCCCGCCGGGCCGTCGTAGGCGGACAGCGGTTCGCCGGTGCCCGGCAGCGGGGCGACCGGGCGCAGCACGCGCAGGCCGTAGTCGGCGAGGAGGAGGGTGACGTCCCGGGCTCCGGCCCGGTCATCGAGCAGGCGGCGGGTCGTTTCCACCAGGGAGTTGGGCGGGGCCGATCGCAACTCGCTCTCGATGGACGGGAGCGACTCAGAGGTGCTCACGGCGTTCACCCTTCCGGCTCAGTGTCTTCACACTGGCGCCGCGCCGGTGGGTGCGGGGTACGGCAGGGTGCAGCTCACCGCCCCCGCCAGTCCAGGCACACCACCAAGGCGTCGTCGTCCGGAGTCGGCGTACCGCGATGGCCGGTCAGCTCGCGCAGCACGGCCCGCGGCACCTCGGCGGCGGGCAGCAGCCTCGTGTGCTGGATCGCCCGTGCCAGCGCCGCGTCCCCGTACGCCTCACCCTGGGGCGAGGCGACGGCGTACACCCCGTCGCTGACGAAGAGGAGCCGGTCCCCGGGCTCGATCCGGAAGTCCTGCTCGACGTAGTCGGTCTCCTCGAACATGCCGAGCGGCAACTGCGCGTCGAAGGCGATCCGCTCCACCACCCCGTCGCGCAGCCGCAGCGTCTGCGGCGATCCGGCGTCCACCACCCGCGCCAGCCCGGTGGTGAGGTCGAAGTCGAACATCAACACCGACATATGGCTACGGCCCTGGTAGTGCGCGTACACGGCCTGGTCCGCGAGGGCCGCCTGGTCGGCGAGGGGGATGCCCGCCCGGCGCGCGTTGCGCAGGGCGTTGACCGACAGGTTCGTCAGGAGGGATGCCTCTATGCCCTCGCCCATGCCGTTCGAGACGTAGAGCGTGAGGTGATCGGCCGTGGCGGACCAGTCGAAGTTGTCCCCGTGGATCGCGTACGCGGGCTCCAACTGCGCGCCCAGGTCGAACTCGGAGCGGGAGCACGAGCGGCCGGGCAGCAGCTGCCACTGCATCTCCGCCGCCAGCGTGAGCCGGTCCTTGCGCCTGGCCCGCAGATACAGGTCGGTGTCGCGCTCGGCGACCAGCACCTCGTGCCCCAACACCTCGGCCAGCTCGGTCAGTTCGGGCAGGCACTCGCGTACGTGGTCGCCGCCGGGCAGTGTCACCGAGAGCACGCCGAGACGGTCCCCGCGCACGCTGATCGGAAGATGCGCGCGCACGCTGCCGTCGCCGAGGTTGCCCTCCACAAACGGTTCCTGGGCGCCGAAGGCCCGTCCCGCCGGGGTGTTGTGCACAGAGACCGGCGGCAGGGTGTGCGGCAGGTCGGTCACGGGCTGCAGCACGGTCAGGCCGTAGTCGGCCATGAGCAGGTCCACGGAGTCCGCCGCGTAGTGCCGACCCAGCAACTGCCCGACGACGTCGGGCAGTTCGTGGGGAGCCGCCGTGCACAGCGCCCGCTGGACAGCCATGAATCTGTTCACGATCGTAGGTATGCCAATCTCTCACCCGAGGCACGCGTCGCCCCGCTCCGCGGTGGGCCGTACGGCCCCGGCGCCGCGTGTCGTCTCGTCCATCCGTGTCCGTTGCGTGTGCCTAGTAGGCTGAGGCCGTCCCTGTGCCTGCGAGAGTGTGACCGTGACGTCCTTCCACCCCCGCCCCGAACCCGACGAGGTCGCGCGCGTCACCTCTACGGCCGCGGAACTGCTGGAAGTCCTGTGGGGGCGCGCCTCGACGGCGCCCGCGTCCGCCTCGCAGCTGCGGGTCCTGTTCATCCTGGAACACCACGAGGGCATCAACCTGCGCACCCTCGCCGACCATCTCGCCTCGACCCCGCCGTCGACCAGCCGGCTGTGCGACCGTCTGCAGGCGGTCGGCTTCGTCGACCGCGAGGTGAGTCCCACGGACCGGCGCGAGGTGCGCCTGTACCTCAGCAGCCTGGGGCGGTCCTTCCTGTCGGACCTGCGTGCCCGGCGCGAGGAGGCGCTCGGGGCGGTACTGGAACAGATGCCGGCCGCGGGGCGCAGCGCGCTCCTCACCGGCCTTGAGGCGTTCTGTGCGGTGGCCGCGGCGCAGATACACGACCACGGCGACTCCTCCAGCAGCCGTACCGCCTGACAGAGCCGTCCGACAGCCGACCGCCCGGCGGCCGCCCGCTCTTCGTGGCCGGCGCACGGAGTGGCCCCCGCCGACCGGGACATCCCGGATCCTTCCCCCTGCTGCGACGACACCCGCTCCTTTCTTGCCTCATGGCCATAGTTGTCAAACGGCAAGTTTTACGAGTGCCGCTGCCGACGTGCGGTCGGGCAGGGGAAGTTGTGTGCGGGTTCCGGCCGGTCAGCCGAGTTCGGCGCCTTTGGCCGCGGCCTCGGACTCGGAGTGCGCGTCACCGGTGGCGAGGGTGCCGCCCGCGCTCTCCAGGTGCGCCCGCACGAACCACTGGAACTGCTCCAGGTCGCGCAGTTGCTCGATCAGCAGGTCCTCGGTCGCGGGGTCGATCTCGCCCGCCTCCTTGATCCCGGCCCGGACGTCCTCGATCAGCCCCGTGTAGACGAGGTTGAGCGCGCCGAGGTGGGCGATGGCGTCGGCCCGGCCGATGGAGTAGTCGTCCCAGGTGCGCTCGGCCACCAGCGCGCCCGGCGTGCCCGGCGCGACTCCGCCCAGCGCGGCGATGCGCTCGGCCACGTCGTCGGCCATCTCGCGCACCCGGTCGACCTGGGGGTCGATCATCTCGTGCACGGCGATGAAGTGCGGGCCGACGACGTTCCAGTGCATGTGCTTCAACGTCAGGTGGAGATCGTTCAGCGAGTGGAGCCGCAGGCGCAGCACACCGATCAGCCGGCCCGCGGCCTCGCGCTGGATACCGGGAACGGTGTACTTCGGGGTCAGGTCCTTGATCTCCTTGGTCATGGTTCACCTCGGGGCATTGGGTCGGGCGTGCGGTTCCTTACCTGCTCACGGGTGCCCCTGTCCGGCGCGGTCAGACATCCCGTCGCTGAGCGATACGTCACGAATGGCCCGAGTGCCGTCCGCCGGGCAGGAGATCCTGGATCTTCGCCTTGAACCCCTGCCTGAGCACGGCGGCGCGGTCACTGTCGCCCTTGAGGACGGAGGACGCGGCGGCCTCGATCTGCTCCAGGGTGGAGTGCGGCGGGATCGGCGGTACGGCGGGGTCGGTCACGAAGTCCAGCACGCACGGCCGGTCGGCCGCGAGCGCGCTCTCCCAGGCGCCGGTCACTTCCTCCGGCTTCTCCACCCGGGTGCCGGTCAGGCCCAGGGCGCGGGCGAAGTCGGCGTAGGCGACGTCCGGGATCGACTGCGAGGGCAGGAACTGCGGGGCGCCCTCCATCGCCCGCATCCCCCAAGTCACCTGATTCAGATCCCGGTTGTTCAGCACGGCGACGATCAGCCGCGGATCCGACCATTCCTGCCAGTACTTGGCGACGGTGATCAACTCGGCCATGCCGTTCATCTGCATCGCCCCGTCACCCACGAGCGCGATGGCCGGCCGGTCACCGTGCACGAACTTCGCGCCGATGGCATACGGCACACCGGCACCCATCGTGGCGAGCGTCCCCGACAGCGAGCCGCGCATCGCACCGCTCAACTTCAGGTGCCGGGCATACCAGTTGGCGGCCGAACCGGAGTCGGCGGACAGGATCACATCGTCCGGCAGCAGCCCGCTGAGCGCGTGCACGACGTACTCCGGGTTGACCGGATCGGCCTCGACGGCGGCCCGCCGCTCCATGACCCCCACCAACGGGCCACATTGGCCTCGATCTTGACCCGCCACGCCGGATCCTCCATCTGCTCCAGCAACGGCAGCAGCCGGCGCAGCGTCGCGGCGGCGTCACCGACGAGGTTCACCTCGAAGGGATAGCGCATCCCCACCATGTGCGGATCGATGTCGATCTGCACGCCCCGCGCCTTCCCGAACTTCGGCAGGAACTGCGCATAGGGGAACGACGACCCGATCACCAGGAGGGAGTCGCACTCCCGCATCATCTCGTAGGACGGCCGGGTGCCCAACAGCCCGATGGAACCGGTGACATAGGGCAGGTCGTCGTCCAGCGCGTCCTTGCCCAGCAGGGCTTTGGCAACCCCGGCACCGAGCCGGTCGGCGACCGCCTTCACCTCCTCACGGGCACCCCGCGCGCCCTGCCCGATCAAGACGGCCGTCTTTCCACCGGAGTTGAGCACATCGGCGGCCCGCCGCAGATCGTCCTCGTCCGGCACCACCGTGGAGTGCGGCATGCCCAGACTGGACGGCACCATCTTGAAGGCGTGCTCCGGCGGCGCGTAGTCGAGTTCCTGGACGTCCGACGGGATGATCACCGCGGTCACCGAGCGGCGCGCCATGGCGGTGCGCATGGCACGGTCGACGACATTGGGCAACTGCTCCGGGACGGTGACCATCTCGCAGAAGTCGGAGGCGACGTCCTTGTAGAGGCTCAGCAGATCGACCTCCTCCTGGTAACTGCCGCCCATGGCGCTGCGGTTGGTCTGTCCGACGATCGCCACGACGGGAACATGGTCGAGCTTCGCGTCGTAGAGGCCGTTGAGGAGATGGATCGCGCCGGGCCCCGAAGTGGCGACGCAGACACCGACCTTGCCGGAGAACTTGGCGTAGCCGACGGCCTCGAACGCGGACATCTCCTCGTGCCGTGCCTGGACGAAGCGGGGGTTGTCGTCCGCGCGGCCCCAGGCGGCGAGCAGTCCGTTGATGCCGTCGCCCGGGTAGGCGAAGACGTGCGTGATGTCCCACTCGCGCAATCGCTGGAGGAGGTGGTCGGAGACCTTGGCGGACATGGGCGGGGTCCTTCCGGTGGAGGGTGTCCGTCCGGTACGGACCTACGTCGGGTACCCCGGAAGCCGCCCCGACGACATGCCGCGGGCCGGAAGCCCTCGGCCTCCGGCCCGTTGTCCGGCCCCTGCTCCTCCGGCTCGTCAGTCGTCTCCTCTGACGATGTTGCCCTCGGTGAGTGTCTGCGGAGGCGGTGTCACGCTGTTGTCGTCGACGGGCGGGATGCAGGTGCGTACGGCCTTCCCGCTACGACGACGGGCCTTCGCCCAACCGGTCTCGGGCGGCAGATGCAGGTCTTGCTTTTTGACGGTGCGCGCGGTCACAGCGCTTCAACTTCTCTCTCCGCGTCAGAAATATACGGCCCTTTGAGCTAACAGTTCGGGTCCCCTGCGAACGTGGACTCAAACGCCGCCTGGCGGACTCGGCGGCAGGATCGTGGCGATCAACTCCGGGCGAATTCAAGAAGATCAGCATTGAACCTCTCGGCGAATTTCGGCACCATCGCCAGGCCGTGCGGAGCTCCCGGATAGACCTTGTAGATCGCGTCCTTGACGAGCTTCGACGATTTGTCGCCGGAGGCCACGATGGGAACGATCTGGTCGTCGTCGCCGTGCACGATCAATGTCGGGACGTCGATCTTCTTGAGGTCTTCGGTGAGATCGGTCTCGGAGAATGCCTTGACGCAGTCATAAGCGCCCTTGATTCCCACGGTCATGCTCCAGAGCCAGAACTCGTCACGGGTTCCCTGGGTGACGGTCGAGTCGTCCCGGTTGGCGCCGTAGAACGGGGCACTGAGGTCCTTGTAGAACTGCGAACGGTCCGTCTCCACGCCGTTGCGGATCTCGTCGAAGACCTCGATCGGCAGCCCTTCCGGATTCGCGTCCGTCTTGAGCATGAGCGGCGGGATCGCCCCGACCAGGACCGCCTTGGCGACCCGTCCGGAGCCGTGCCGGCCGATGTAGCGGGTGACCTCACCGCCGCCGGTCGAGTGCCCGACCAGGATCACGTCACGGAGATCCAGGGCTTCGATGACCGAGGCCAGATCGTCGGCGTACGTGTCGAGGTTGTTGCCGTTCCAGGGCTGGCCGGAACGTCCGCCTCCACGCCGGTCGTGGGCCACGGCACGGAAGCCGTTGTCGGCCATCACCTTCAGCTGGGGATCCCACGCGTCGGCGGTCAGCGGCCAGCCGTGGGAGAAGACGACCGGCTGACCCGATCCCCAGTCCTTGTAGAAGATCTGCGTGCCGTCCGTGCTGGTGGCGAAGGGCATGGCGTGTTCCTCCCGAAATGATCGAACTGTTTGAGTACGTCACACGGAGAATCGACGGAAAAGGGCCAGCGGCGAGAGGTGGCCGGAAGGAGAACGTCGACCCCAACACTCTAGGGGAGGCCAGGCACTTCCGCGTGTCGAGGGAATTCCTCGGCCGCTTCGACCGTAACCCGGGGGTCGGGAGAAAATCGTCAGACCGTGGTTCGGTCCTGCTGATCATGGGAGCGGGCGCCCAGATGGTCAATTGGCCGGAGGGATTCTGCCAGGCGCTGGTCGACCGGGGTCTGCATGTGATCCGGTTCGACACCCGACGCGCTCGGCCTCACCTGTGTCCACCTCGTCGGCTCCTCGACGGGCGGGATGATCTCCCGGATGATCGCGATCGAGTACCCGGATCGGGTCCGCTCGCTCATCTCGATGATGTCCACGACCGGCGAGCCCGGCGTCGGGGAGACCGACTTCTCGGTTCGCCCGACTGGGAACACCGCCGCAGGACCGGGAGGCCTTCGTCGAGTGGCAGGTGCGCGCCCTGCGGCTCGCCGCGTCGCCGGGCTTCCCCTTCGACGCGACCGCCGCGGCCGAGCGGGCCGGACGCGTCTTCGACCGGGGCCACGACGCCCTCGGCATCCAGCGCCAGGGCCTCGCGGTGCCGCCGGCCACGGGCGACCGTACCGAACGGCTGCGGTCCCTGCGGGTGCCCACTCTGGTGGTGCACGGCGCCGACGACATCGTGTGCGACGTCAGCGGCGGACGCGCCACGGCCGCCGCCGTCCCGGGTGCCGCCCTGGTGATCGTGGAGGGAATGGGCCACAGCCTCCCACGCGAACTGTGGCCCGAACTCGCCGACCGCATCAGCGAGAAACTCGTTGGACAACACATCGGCGGACAGCCAACGTTGACGGAATGCGACAGGAGACGCTTTGGGGCGCTGATGTTGCCCAGCGGTACGACACCCCTGGCACCGGCATGTTCGCTCCCGGCACTCTGGTGCCGACCGTGGACCGCCTCGCGCATCTCGCCGGGGACGGGGCCGCGTTGGAGTTCGCCATCGGTACCGGGCGGGTCGCGGTGCCGCTCGCCGAGCGCGGAGTCCCTGTCACCGGTATCGAGTTGTCGGAGCCGATGGTGGAGCAACTGCGCACCAAGGCCGACGAAGCGACGATCCCGGTGATCATCGGGGACATGGCGACCACCGTCGCGCCCGGGACATACAGCCTCGTCTATCTCGTCTACAACACGATCTCGAACCTGCTCACCCGGGCCGAGCAGGTCGAGTGTTTCCGCAACGCCGCCCGGCATCTCACGCCTGGCGGACGGTTCGTGGTCGAGCTCTGGGTACCGGAGCTGCGCAAACTTCCGCCGGGGCAGACGGCGACCGTCTGGCGGACCGACGCCGACTACATCGGCCTGGACACCTACGACGTCCTGCACCAGCACGCAGTTTCGCACCACATCCGGTTCGACGAGACTGAGCAGGCGCGGCTGTCCCGCAGCCCCCACCGCTACATCTGGCCGGCCGAACTCGACCTCATGGCCCAGCTGGCCGGGTTCGAGCTGGAGAGCAGGCACGGGGACTGGTCCGGCGCCGACTTCACCGCCGAGTCTCACGATCACGTCTCCGTCTACCGGGTACCGCCGACGTCGTAGTCGCCCCAACTGGGTTGCCTTGTCGGACACTTGCCGTCGGCTGTCCGTAGGCTCACGCCTGCTGCGGGCCGTCACCGGTGACGGCGCCGTCCGGGGCATCCGCCAGAGGGATGCGGGCGGTGATGCGTTTGCCGACGGGCTCGCGCTGCGCCTCGAAGCCTCGGGCCACCGCCCGTACGATCTCCAGGCCGTGCTGCCCCACCCGTTGCGCGTCGGCGGCACGGGCGACCGGGAGCACCGGGTCGGAGTCCCACACCTCCACCTCGACCAGGGCATCGACGATCCGCAGATCCATCAGCACCGGGCCGGGCGCGTACTTACGGGCGTTGGTGACCAACTCGCTGACGACCAGCTGCGTGAGATCCATGGCACGGTCCGACACCGGCAGTCCGTATTCGGCCTGGGCCCGGGCGAGGAACGTCGCGGCCAGCCGCCGGGCCTCGGCGATGCACGAGCCGTCCCCGTCCAGCGCCACGGTGGACCGCAGGGCCCGGGCCTGCGGCGCTGTGGCGTCGTCCTCCGATGAATCCTGTTCCATCCGGATCGTTTCACCGCCTTCCGCGTGCCCGGCGCATACCCCGTGAAGCAACGCGCACTCCGTCAATCTCCGCCGGCTCCGTCGGACAGCTCCACCGGACACAAGCATCAACCGTACGATGCGGGGCAGCACTTCGGATGAAAATCCTGATCCGTAGCGCTCTCCGACTTGTGTATGAGGACAGATGGTGGACACCGAACACGCGGGGCAGCCGGGGCGGTTGTCGGTCAGGACCGACGTCGTCGACGGCACCTTGGTCGTGGCTGTTGCCGGAGAGATCGACCAGGAGACAGGCGGCTCACTGAGGGAGGCGCTGGAGCTGCCGGAGGGCGCCGCACCACGCGTTGTCATCGACCTGCGCCAGGTCACCTTCATGGACTCCAGCGGCATCAACATCCTCATCGCCGCGCGGACCGCTCTCGCCGAAGCGGGCGGCTGGCTGCGGCTGGCCGGTACTGCCCCACCCGTGCTGCGCATCATCCAACTCGTCGGCATCGACGGATTCATCGACTGCCACCCGACGGTCCAACAGGCCCTCGACAGCTGACCGTTGGAGAGTTGGTCGTCGAGCGGCCGTGAAATTGGCTGTCGGGTCGTCGAGGGACGGTGATAGACAGTCCGCGTGACAGAGATCTTGGAGTTCCCCGTCCTGCTGCGACTGATCGACGAACGGTCGATCGCGTTCCGGGCCGCGGTCACCTCCGCGCCGAGCCTCGACGCGCAGGTGCCGACCTGCCCGGAGTGGACACTGCGGGACCTCGTGCAGCACCTGGGCGGGGTGCAGCGCCTCTGGGCCGGAATCGTCGCCGCGGGGCCCGCCGACACCCGCCCCGCCGTGACTGTCCCGGAAGCGCCGCAGGAGCGCGCCGCGCTGCTGGCCTGGTCGGCAGAGTCCACGGAGCAACTGCTCGGCGCGCTGCGGGAGTTCGGCCCGGATCGCGGCTGCTGGACATGGTGGGGCGGATCGCGGTCTCCGCAGACCTCCGGCGCCGTGGCCCGGCACCAGGTCCAGGAGGCCATGGTGCACACCTACGACGCCCAGATCGGCCTCGGTGCCCCGCAGCCGCTGCCGGACGAGGCGGCACTCGACGGCGTCGACGAGTTCCTGTCCACCTGCTGCGCCGGGACGGACCCCTGGCCGCATGAGCCCGCAGCCGTCGAGTACCACGCCACGGAGGGCCGTTCCTGGCGCCTCGCGCTCTCCGCCGACGGCGCCCGGGTCACCGAACTCCCCGCGCCCGCCGCCGGCACCGGTGAGGACGCGGTCGGCGCCACCCTCCGGGGCACGGCAGCTGAGCTGGTCCTGGCCTTGTACGCCCGTATCCCGGTGAACTCCCTGAAGGTGGACGGCGACCCATGTCTCTTCGACCTGCTCCTTGCCTGGGACCCGAGCGCGTAGGACGTGCCGACGCGGGGTGTGTCCTACGCCCCGCTCGTGATCGCGGCCAGTTCGAGGTCAAGTGCCGGGGCGATACCGCTGAGGTCGCGCCGTCCACGTGGCGGACGGTAAGCACGACGGGCGGCTGCCGGTCCCAGCCGGGGTCAGCCGTGGGGAGGGGGCGTTGCGGGACGGCCCGCGCGCGATGCGGGCATGCGGCGAACTGCCCGACGCATCGACCCCGAGCCCTTCGCCCTCGTTCTGCTCGCCGTCGTCCAGGGCGGGCTGCTGCTCACCCAGGCCCGCCGCGACACCGTCGCCCTCGAAGCGTCCCTCAACACGCTGATCGACTGCCTGCGGGGGCACACCGACCGCTGATGTGGGGGCGGAGCCCGTTCACCGGTCGTACGGATCGGCGAACAGGCCCCGCATTGTTGCTGGTTGCTAGTTGCGACGGCCCGCCGGACCTTGGCTGACCGAGTCCTGGTCCCCTGTGCCGGAGGCCGGCCCGGAGACGTCGGAACCGGTGCCGCCCGGGGTTTCCTGGGCGCGGTCGGCGTGGCCCGGCCACCAGGCGGCGTGGCCGATCAGGGCGGTGAGGCTCGGCGTGAAGAACATCGCCATCACGAAGGCGGCGACGGCGATGCCGAAGGAGACGGCGAAACCCATCTCCGTGAGCAGCGCGTTGCCGGCCAGCATCATCGTGGCGAAGGTCGCCGCGAGGATGAAACCGGCCGCGGCCACGGTCGGTCCCGCGTGCCGTAGCGCCATGCTCGCCGCCTCGCGCGGATCGCGGCCCTCGCGGGCCTCCTCGCGGAGCCGGGCGATCATGAGGATGTTGTAGTCCGTGCCGATGGCGACCACGAAGAGATACATGATCACCGGGAGCATGAACATCAGCCCCGGGTGTCCCTGCGCGTCCTGGAAGATCCAGACGGTCGCGCCGAGGGTGGCGCCGAAGCCGAGACCGACCGAGGCGATGAGGTACCACGGCGCGACCACACTGCGCAGGAGCAGTCCCAGGATCAGCATGATCAGCAGGGCGGCGACGGGGAAGACGGTCCGGTAGTCGTGGTTGACCGCGCTGTTGATGTCCTTGTAGATCGAGGACATGCCGCCGACCAGCGCCTCGGTGCCGTCGGGCGCGGAGGAGTGCGCGACGTCCCGCACCCGGCCCACGGCGTCGATCGCCTTCTCCGTGGACGCCTCATACTTCAGCGTGACGGTGAAGTCCGCCGTGGTGCCGTCCTTGTTGACCTGGCTCATACGGGCGTTCGCCACGCCGTCGACGGCCCCGAGTCTCTCGGTGTAGGCGGTGAAGGCGGACTTGTCGAGCGGCCTGCCGTCGGTGCTGGAGAGGTAGACGTCGGTGGGCGCGGCGGCGCCCGCCGAGTACGCCTTCTGCATCTCGTCCTGGACGACCATCGACTCCTTGGTCTTGGGCATGGAACCCGAGGCCAGGTCGAAGGTGGCCTTGTAGCCGAGGGTGCCCAGCGACAGCGCGACGAGGACGAGACCGGAGAGCGCGGCCGTCAGCGCGGGCCGGCGCCGCACACCGCGGCCGAGGGCGGCGAACCGGGCGTTCTCCGGCTCGCGTTGCCAGGACTTGGAGGGCCAGAAGACCTTCGGCCCGATCAGCGACACCACGGCCGGGATCAGGGTCAGGCCCGCGATCAGGGTGACGGTGACCGAGATGGCCAGCGCCGGACCCATCTGCTTGAGGAAGCCCAGCGTGGACAGCACCAGCGCGAGGAACGCGATGATGACCGCGCCGGCGGCGGAGGCGATGGCCTCGCCGACCCGGGCGACCGCGTTGACCATGGCCTGCTTCGGCTCGTCACCCGCCCGCAGTCGTTCTCGGTAACGGAACATCAGGAACAGGAAGTAGTCCGTGCCCACGCCGAACAGCACGACGATCAGGATCGACGAGACGGAACTGTTGGCCTGGAGACCGAACAGCTTGGTGGCGTACGCGATCAGCCCGTTGGCGATGGACGCCACCACACCGATCAGGACCAGGGGAAGGAAGGCGAGGATGGGCGCCCGGAAGATGATCAGCAGGGTCACCAGGATGATGAGGAAGGTCCCGATGCCGATCAGCGCCTCGCCGCGCTTCGAGGAATCCTGCTGGTCGAGGGCCTGCGCGGCGGAACCGCCGAGCTTCACGTCGAGGTCCGTGCCCTTGGCCAGCTGCTTGACGTCGTCGCGCAACACCTTCGCGGCATCCGCCTGCACCGGTTGACCGGCGTTCTTGCTGTCCATCTGGACCAGGGTCATGGTGTACCTGCCGTCCTTGGACGGCGGGCCGGGGACCACCTTCTGCACCTGGTCGATGTGCTTCTTGCCCAGCTCGGTCGTGATCCGGGCGACATCCTTCTTGTCGGCGGCGGTCAGCTTGCCGCCGTCGGTGCGCTGGTACAGCGCGATCGCGGACGGTGTGAAGGCGCTGGGGAACGCCTTCACCTGCAGATCCGCCGCTTTGATGGACTCGTAACTCTTGGGCAGGAAACTGCTCTCGTCACTGTTGGAGGGCAGGCCGGGCGCGGTGGCGACAATCGCCACCGCGGCGATCAGCCAGGCCACGATGGTCCAGACGGGATGTCTGACGACCCCGTTGCCTATACGTCGAAACATGCGGGAGGTCCTCCTGGGAAGGAAGATCACCGCAGCCCGGGGAGCGGACCCCGGCATCGGCGACCCCGACCGGCCTTCACCCGTGGGGCCGGTCGAACGGTTGTCTATCGTCTTGTCATATCGGTCACGCGAGAAGATTCATAACACACGCATAGTCGCGGCACAGGTCCGCACGAACGGGTGGTTGTCTGTGACCCGTCCTCCTCCACCACGTTGTGCCGCTGGGCGGCACATTCGCCGCTTTCGGAGACCGCCGGTCAGGCGGGTGCGAGGAGAGGAAATCATGGGAGCAACGAAGTGGTCCACGGCTTTTGGAGCCGCGGGCCTGGTCCTCGTGGCCGTCGCGGCATCGGCCACCGCCCAGGGGCAGGCGCCGCACGCACGCCCGGCCGGACGCGTCGTCCTCACCAACACGGACAACGGCCGGACGGTGCCCGCGAGTTCGGGTGGTGATGTCGAGATCCGGCTCACCCACTCCCGCGAGCGCGGATTCACCTACACCTGGACCGCTCCGGAGTCCGGTAACTCCGCGGTGCTCGGGCATGCTTCGGACGCCACATACCCGTCCGGAGACGCCACCGCCGTCTTCCACGCGGCAAACGCCGGCACCGCCGCCGTCACAGCGCAACGCCGCTGCGTCCCCGACCCCGGCAGCCTCTGCCCCCTGCTCGTCGAGACCTGGAAGGTGACGATCGAGGTGAAGTGACCGGCCAACGGTCGGCCGGGCCCCGGGCGTCGGTAGGGTGATTCCGGAGGTGGTCAAGTGGCTGACAGCGCAGGGGAGTTGAGCGAGTCTCCGGAATCCACGACCGTGGTGGTGATCGGCGCGGGCCCGGCCGGGCTCACCGTCGCGAACCTGTTGCGGCGCAGCGGGATCGACTGTGTCGTCCTGGAACGGCAGACCCGCGAGTACGTGGCACAGCGCCAGCGCGCCGGCATCGTCGAGACCCGCGCCGTCCGCATGTTCGACTCCTGGGGGCTGGCCGACCGCGTCCTGGGCGGCGTCCCGCACGACGGCATCCTGGAGCTCCGGGTCGACGGCGAGACGCATCTGGTGAACGACTACGACGGCTCCGAGGGCCCCACGGCCCGCCTCTGCCCCCAGCAGATGCTGGTCCAGAAGCTCACCGCCGCGTACCTGGAGGATGGCGGCGACCTGCGCTTCGAGGCCGCCGACGTCTCCCTGCACGACCTGACCGGCGACCGCCCCACCGTCCGCTACCGCACCGCGGACGGCGGCCTCCGTACGCTCACCTGCTCCTACGTCGCCGGCTGCGACGGCGACCATGGCATCAGCCGAAGCGCCGTCCCCGACGGGGCCCTCACGCCGTACGCCTTCGATCACGGCATCGGCTGGCTGACGGTCATGGCCGACGCGCCGCCGCCCGCCCACCCGCTCCTGGCCGTCAGTCCGCAGGGCTTCGCCGCGCACTTCCCGCGCGGCCCGTACGCCAGCCGCTACTACCTCCAGTGCCCGCCGAACGATCGCCCAGACGCGTGGCCCGACGCCCGCGTCTGGGACGCGCTGCGCACCCGGCTCGGTGACCCGGCCCTCGTCTCCGGCCCGATCACCGACCGCGAGATCTTCCGGCTCCGCAGCCTGGTCCACGACCCGATGCAGTACGGCCGCCTCTTCCTCGTCGGCGACGCGGCGCACATCGTCTCGCCGATGGGCGGGAAGGGGATGAACCTCGCTCTCTACGACGCCGATCTCTTCGCCCGAGCCGTGCGGAACGCCGTCCACGACCAGGACGACACGGCCCTGCGCACCTACTCGGAGCGGTGCCTGCGCCGCGTCTGGAGCGACCAGGAGTTCTCGCACTGGATGACCCGCGTGCTCCATGACGCCGGTGACGCCACCAACTCCGGTCCCTTTCACCGCAGTTTGGCCCGCGCCCGGCTCGACCGGCTCTTCACGTCCGCTGCCGCGGCCGGCGCCTTCTCCGAACTCATGACAGGCATGGACTTCGGAGAAGGCACCGGGCCGCAGCCGCGTTGAGGCGTTACTCCGCAGGGCCGCTGACGGTCAGGTGCCGGGCGAAGAACCGGACCGCGCTGTCCGCCTCGAACCTGGGCAGCTCCTTGTGCGAGCCCGAATTGACGTGCAGCGACTTCTCCTTCGAGGCGAAGGCGTCGAACAGCGCGAGACCGGACGGGCGCGGGATGTGCTCGTCGTCCCACTGCAGCGCGAACTCGATCGGAACGGTGATCCGCCGCGCCGACTCGGCGAGCGCGTCGTCGTACCAGAAGAGGCCCAACACCGCGGCGGTGATGCGGGGTTCGGCTGCTGTCAGCGGTACGCCGATCGCGGTGCCCATGTTGAGGCCGTAGTAGCCGACGGGTCCTTCGGTGCCGATCTCCGGGAGTTCCTGGAGGGCGTCCAGGGTCGCCAGCCACTCCGGCACGGCTCGCTCGGCGAGGTGGGCGTTGTAGCGGACGACGATCTCGCCGACGGGTTCGCCCGCCGCCATCTTCCGTTGCATCAGGGCGATTTCGCGTTCGTCGTGCGGTGTGCGCGGCCGGTTGCCGTGACCGGGGGCGTCGATGGTGGCGACGTGGAAGCCGCCGCCGTTCACCAGGCGCTCCGCACGGCCGGCCATGGCCGGCGCCTTGCTGTGGTTGCCGCCGCCGTGGCCCATCAGGACCAGGGGAGCGCGTTCGGAGGCGGAGGCCGCGGGGGACCAGAGCGCGCCGCTGACCTCGCCGACGGTGAAGTCGCGGACGAGGACACCGTTCGACGATGTCTCAGCGGTGAAGTGCACTGAATGTTGGGAGAGTTCCATGGTGTTGCCTTTCGGGATCGCCTGGGTGTGAGGCGCTCCCGGCGACACCTATGCCGCTGGCCCAACCGTGGAAAAGAGGGGGAGCACCCACCTGGATACTGCGTTCATGGGTCTCACCTCCTCATGCGGTGTCACGGCCAACGGCAAGTTAGCAGCCCGGTCGCCGTCGCGCCCAACGCTTTTCCGCCTCGGCGCTGCTGCATGCGCGTACATCTAATGTTCTTGACATCTTCCCGGGCCGACGACCAAGGTTGAGGCGATCGTTCCCGGACGGGTGGAGGCCCCGATGCGCGTACGCGACGCCGCACCCCACGGTGCCGTCCCGGGCGCGCGGCTGATCATCCGGCGGCATGTCGACTACTGCCGCACCGCCTCCGCCGTCTGTCCTTCCGCACGCCCCTGACCCGTGTCGGCCCGCTCGGGCCGGCCGTCTCGACGTGTTCTTGGAAGGAACCCCATGTCCGGCCCCGCCCTGCGGCTCGCCCTCGAAATCGACGGCGACGGCGCTCATCCCGCGGCCTGGCGCCGCGCCGCCCACTCTCCCGACCAGTTGCTGAGCCCGCGCCGGGTGGCCCGCGTCGCCGTCGCAGCGGAGAACGCCGGGTTCACCCTGCTCACCCTGGACGACGGCGCCCTCCCGCCCGGCGCCGGCCCCGACGTGGTCGGCCGGATCGGCGCGGTGGAGCGGGCCGCGTTCATCGCCGCGTCGACGAGTGTCGTCGGCATCGCGCCGGTCGTGCCGCTCACCTACGCCGAACCCTTCCACGTATCAAGCCAGTTGGCGTCGCTGGACCACATCTCGGTCGGTCGCGCCGGGTGGGTGGTGAGCGAGGAGACACGGCCCGAGGCGGCCTCCGTCTGGGGGCGCCCGCTCGTCGACGGAGCCGCGGCCCGCGCCCGCGAGTCGCGCGACGGCGTCGAGGTCGTCCGCGATCTGTGGGACTCCTGGGAGGACGACGCGGTCATCCGTTCCGTCGCCACCAGCCGCTACCTCGACCGCGACCGGCTGCACTACGTCGACTTCACCGGCGACACCTACACGGTGAAGGGCCCGGCGATCGTGCCGCGTCCACCGCAGGGCCAACTCGTCGTGCTCGGCAGCCCGGAGCGTGTACCCGGCGATCAACTCGACGTCGCCCTCGTCGCGGGCCGCGACCTCGCCGCCGTCGCCGCGAGCGCGTCCGCCGCCGGAACACCGCGTACCTTCGCCGAGGTCGAAGTCGCCCTCGACACCGCCGACGCGACGGCCGAGGAACGTGTCGCCGACCTTGAACAGCACGCGCCCTGGAGCGGCCGGGGGCGTCTGCGCCACATCGGCTCCGCCGCCGGACTCGCAGCGCTGCTGCGGGAGTTGAGGGGCGTGGTGGACGGAGTGCGCCTGCACCCGCTGGTGTTGGACGAGGACCTCCCGGAGCTGTCCCGGCTGGTCCTGCCCCACCTCTTCGAACGGCGTTACGCCGTACGCCCGTTGCCCGGCGCGTCCTTGCGCACTCACTTCGGCCTCGACCGGCCTGCCAACCGCTATGCCGCCGCGGCCGCCCAGGAGGATGCCCGATGACCCGCACCGACCCCCTCGACGTC